>JAADEF010000009.1 GCA_013153555.1 Candidatus Nanohalarchaeota archaeon
CTTCCACACTTGCTAGTAATTCTAAAACCCTGCGATTATGAGGGCATGGAGGGATTTGGAGGAAATTTTGGGCTTTTTTTGGATTTGTGGGTAAATTTTTTGGTTTTGGAAATGTTGTGGTTTTAGTTGAGGTCATCATGGCTGTTTATCAAATATAGAAATACTTATCTTTTAATTTTTAAATAATTACCGATAACCAACTAATAACCTAACTAACCCAACATTCGTTGCTCATCTCTAACTCCTTAGAAGCTATGCGTTCAATCAATTAGTTTACTTACAACGCCTTAACCTTAACCTAACCGCACTGCAATCAAAAAGATTTTAAGAAGATGCTTGTTGTGCTTCTTCACCTTCGTTTCCACCAAATATTTCTTCAAGTTTTTGCTTTCCTTCTTTAATAACCACTGCATTTATTTGAGCTATGTCCATATCAATGATTTCTCCTCTTACGCTTTTTCTTCGCTTAACCCCTTTCTCAGGTGGGTTATAACCCACACCACCAGAAGCCAATATTTTAATTCTTGCAGAAGTATGAACACCTGGGCGCATAGGAAATCCATCTCTATCACTACCGCCCGTTATTTTTAACTTATAACCTGGCAGATCTATCAAACCAGCATCAAATTCATCCCCTATTTTTAATCCAACCAGTCCTTTAAGCTTCTTATCATCAATAACTTTTTGATAGCTTTTACCTGTTTTTGGATCATTAATCACTACCTTACATTCAACCATAACTATTCACCACACATCATAATATTTAGAGTTAATTTTATAAATCTTTATTAGAAAAAGAGCCCACGCCCCGGCCAGGACTCGAACCTGGGACCTCGTGGTTAACAGCCACGCGCTCTACCTACTAAGCTACCGGGGCTTTTTATATCAAATTATTAAAAGTGATGATAAATTTAAAAAAATAAGCAATAAATTTATTAAAAGTAATTCTGCTTAATAAGTTATGCTAAAAAGAGGGATGATTTATGGCTACTAAAAAAACAGATATAGCAGCAAGATTTGGTGCAAGATACGGACTAAAAATAAGAAGGCTCATAGTCAGCATAGAAAAACAATCTCGTGCTAAACATGTTTGTCCTAACTGCTTTAAAAAAGCATTAAAAAGGCAGGCAGCAGGTATTTGGGTATGCAAAAGATGTGGTTATAAAATGGCTGGCGGTGCATACAGTCCATTTACTGATGCTCAAAAAATCATTCAAAAAATGGTGAAATAAATGGCAAAATACATATGTTTCAAGTGCAGATTCGCATTAGAAATAGAAGATGTGAATCAACCTATTGTATGTCCTAAATGCTCTGGCAGAATATTCTTCAAAGAACCTGCACCTATAAAAAGAGTGGTGAATGCAATATAGCACACAACATCATCATACCCAAAGATTTTAAAGCACGATATTCAAAAATTTTAGGAAAAGAAAACAAGGTTTTCTTAAACTACTGCATCAAGCCGTTGAGAAAAAGCATTCGCATAAACACCATAAAATATCCTGATCCTGAACATCTTGCTAAGCAGTTAGAAGAGCAGTACGGCTGGAATCTAAAACAAATACCTTGGTTTAAAGATGCATACTGGATACAAAATCCTGATGTAAAAGAAGGCATAGTAGGCAATACTTTTGAGCACTTCATGGGCTATTATTATGTTCAAGAAGCTTCATCACTCATACCTCCTGTTGTTTTAGATCCAAAACCCACAGAAAACATTTTAGACATGGCGGCAGCACCAGGTTCCAAAACTACTCAAATATGCCAAATGATGCATAACAAAGGAAGTATTGTGGCTAACGACATAAACATTGAAAGAATTAAGGCACTCCGCTTCAACATAGAAAAGCTTGGATGTTTGAACATCGCAACCATTAGAAGCAACGGCATAACATTATCTAAAACAAACCTCACTTTTGATAAAATACTGCTGGATGCCCCGTGCTCATCTGAAGGAACAGTTAGAAAAAATTGGAAAGTGCTGTCAAGGTGGAGCACTTCCTACATCAAACAGATGAGTAAAGAACAAAAAAAGCTTATTCTCTCTGCTTACGATATGCTTAAACCAGGTGGTGTTTTAGTTTATTCTACATGTACTTTAGCACCTGAAGAAAATGAAGAAGTCATAGATCACTTACTCAAACATAGAGAAGATGCAAAAGTAATGCCTGTGAAAGTAAAAGGTTTAAAAATAAGGCCGGGCATAGAAGAATGGGAAGGTAAAACATATAATGCTGAGGTTAAAAAGATAGCACGAATTTGGCCACAAGATAACGACAGTGAAGGGTTCGTAGTTGCCAAAATCATGAAGTCTACTTAATCACTTCTTTTGCTAAGCAACACGACACAATATAACACCCACACTTATTTTCCGAGGAGCTTAAACTATTACTAGAAGATTCACTGCTTTCACTCACAGGAATAGTGCCTTCTTTATTAGACTCATCAATAAGTTTAGCTATGGCTTGTGTATGCTTATCTGCCTTTGTATTAGTGCTGGATGAGCTAGACGAATCAGAATTTTTATTGTTCTGCGAAGTTAAAGAAGCATCTTGTGTATTGGCAGGTGTTTGTCTAATTGCTGATTCGGTTTTTCCAGACATTGCTAAAATATTAGATTTTAAAACCATTACCAAAATTAAAACAACCACGATTACGAGAATAATCACAGCAATAACATAAATGCCACTGGAATAACCCTTATGCTTCATTATTAACTCACCTTACACATATTTGTTAATATCTGTACTTGTGCCTATGCACGCTTCATACGCTTTATTAGGAAACTCAATACCAAAATGTTTAGTATAGCTTTCCCAAAAAGCCTTAGAATATCCTTCTCTAAAAGAGCTTATGGCAATTGGTATTTTATGCTTTCTAATATAATCCAGCAAAACCTCAGTAATTAGGTTTTCAGTTATCACCTCAACCAACCCATCAAATCTAGTGTTTATAACGATCTTTCCGTCTCCTACAATGTTTGATTTTATCTCAGAACGGCTAAGATGCTGTTTTACCCAAGGCATGTAAATTTCTTTAAGCTTGCTTTGATCTTGCTCAACACTTTTTCTCACTGCTTCTTCCAGCTCTTTTTTAATGAGTTCAGCATTCTGCTCCACGCCTTTATCTATCAATGCATTAATTTTATCCTCTTCCACATAAATAATGCGTTCAACACATCCTTCTTCCTCAATATATTTCATTACTTCTCCACATTTACCTTGTGATTTCAAAGAAGCCAAACCCTCACAGCAATCATACTCTATTTCTTGCAGATCAGGATCATGAGAACATTTCCCCTCAAATATGCGTTTAGCCAAACTTTCAGCACGCAATTTAGCAAAAATCATACCATCTCTCGTACCATAGCGAGGTGCGTAATATTCACGAGTATAAGCATCCACACCTTCGCTAAAATCCTTCACAATAATACCTGTATTTTCAACAAGCCAATTTCTCAAAAAAACTTTACCCACATCTTTAAGCATTTCTTTACCCACATCACCTGGATCCAAACCATCTCTTAAATACTTACCCACATCCAAATTAATAGAAAACATCTTACCAGTTATAACATTAGTTAATTCGTAATAATCTATACCTTTGTCTGCTTTTTTCTCAAAAATTACTTCAAAATCCTTCGCAAACCTAACCTCATAAGGAACTTTCAACCCTATTCTATAATCCTCTCTAATAGCCGGTATCTTAACCAACCTTAATGCACAGCTAATCTGCAAAGATTGATCTGGTTTTAGCGTTATAACTTCATCATCAGTTGAAAAATGGCATTTCTTTCCTGTTGTAAATACTAAATTTTCATCCAAAGAAAATTTAATATCTTGCTGTTTAATTTTAATATTGCCATTACCTTTATTTTTCAACACAATATTAACGGGAAACTCGTTTTTATCATTACTTACAATAACGGGTTCTTCAACATTGATTTTGACTTCCAGCTGTTTCATATTACTTTTCACTTCTGCGGGCTTTACTTTAATAGCCTCAGAAGAAGAAGTAAGCTCGCGTTCATTCACAACAGCTACATATTTAATAGCTTCTAATACATCCTCATAAGTATAAAGAAGCCTTCCTTTACAAGAACCCTTTGGAATGGAGGCCTTACTAATAGTTCCTTCAACTTTAATTACTGCCATAGAACCAGGAGACAAATAATAAGCATCTTCCTTTCCAGAATAAATGTTTTCAGGATAAATGCTCAAACTAGATGTATCCACTTGGCAAGGTGCTTCTATAGAAATATCCAAATCTTTAAACTTAATAACTTTGTTTCCATCATTTTTTACAAAAAACTTTAAAACATAAGATTGACCTTCCTGCACATAAGGCGGATAAGTTTCAAAAGAACTTATCTTTAAATCAAATTCTTCTGTAGTAACTGCACTATTTTTAGAGCTTCCATTCACACATCCACTGCTCAATACAATAAGCACGAACCCCAACACCAGCAACCCATTAAAAAATTTCATAATAATATATTAAACCTAACAAAATAAATATTTTTAAAGCATCAGGGATAAAATGAATGTTTTAGGTATTGACGAGGCAGGAAGAGGAGCAGTAATAGGACCTTTAGTAATAGCAGGAGTAGAGGTTGAAAAAAACGCAATCAACAAGCTAAAAGATATACAGGTTAAAGACAGTAAAAAACTCACACCCAACACACGAGAAAGATTAGCACACCAAATAAGAGATATTGCATCCAACATTTATGTAGAGATTATTTATCCTAAAGAAATAGATGAATGGGTAATAAAAAGAAATTTAAATCTTTTAGAAGAACATAAGGTCAAAAAAATAATATCTAAAAGCAATGCTTCTCTCATCATAGTAGACAGCTTTTCAGCAAATGCCTTCTCCTTAAAACAGCGTCTTTCTTCTTCTTTCCCCACCAAAGAATTCATAGTTGAGCATAAAGCAGATAATAAGTATGAAGTGGTGAGTGCTGCAAGCATAATAGCAAAAGTAACGCGAGATAAACTCGTAAAGGCATTAGCAAAAGACATAGGTAGTGGATATCCTTCTGATCCTATAACGCAAAAATTCTTAAAAAAGGCTCTAAAAGATGAGAAGCTTAAAAATCAAGTAAGACACAGCTGGGAAACAGTAGAAAGATTAAAAAAAGGAACGCAGAAAAAACTATTCCTCTAAAGGAGATGCAGAAATGTGTTTAATTATTACAATATCTCCTATTGCTTTTACCATAGCATAAGGTATTATAACTCCTTTATTACCTCCAACAATGTTATATAAATAAGATCCTTTAATAGCATTAACAACTAAAGATTTTACCCTAAACCTATTGAGATCAATCTCGATATCTAATACTTTACCACAATAAGCTCCTTTATCAGTAAATATGTCTTTGCCAATAACACGAGAATAAAATTGTTCGCTTGCCATAACGCACACCTCACGGCTTACTTATTTATTAAACCTAAAAACTTTTAAAAGTTTGTACTTCAAACCGGCAAATATACGGAAATTATTTCCACAAAGTAAATAAAAAAATATAAGCATAATGATATAAACTTTAAAATATAAACATTCCTATATGAAATATATCACTTACTTTAGTTTTTCTAAATTTTGCAGTATGCCTAAAATCACTTCTTTAACTTTTTTAACTATCTCTGATTTTGAAAGTGAAGAAGCGTTAGAAGGTACAGCTATAACAACATATTCACTTAACAGACCTACTTCTCTAAAAAGTTTAAGCATAACACCAAGATCATAATCATGCATTGTAACTAAATCAGAAGTTTCAAAATCATGAGAATCATCACTGCTATCTATGATCATTACATCATCAATATCAGGAGATACATCCAAAAACACAGGTTTCTTTTCATCAACAGCTTCAGCTGGATCAAATTCAACAAATTCAACATCTTTTAATTCCGCTTCTAGTTCTTTCGCAATACGAAGTGCAGCATCATCCTCTTTTAATAAAGGATTCCCAAGCACGTAAATTTTCAATTTCACCATTTTTAGCCAACCATACTACATAAGGAGGAGCAACATCCACTACAAATTTAACATGAATTATAATGAATTGGTCCGGCTTAAAACTATCTCTTCCGCCTCTATTATAAAAATCAACTACCTGGGAAATTTCAAAATTTTTATTATCAAAAATACTCGCTACATTATAAAAAGGATGACTTCCTCCTACTATTTTAACAACATGCACTTGATGATAAGCCAAATTTTTGTTTACTTCATCAGGGTTATGAACAGCAAAAAAATAAGCATGGACCACAGGTTCTGTTATGATCTTTAACCCATAAGTATGTGCTAACTTCACTATACCTTTGTAAGCATTAGGAAGTTCGCTTAAAAGAAAATCATCGGCATATGCATAAGCATTAAGCTTAATAGGGGGTGGGGCTTTATTTTCATCGTTATCTGAAATACAGCAGTACCCATATTTGACTAACAAATGCTTAGCTTCTTCGCTCCATTGAAGTCCTTTTTTCTCCATTAAGACCACTTAATCCTTAAAAAGTGAGAAGCACAGCTAAAACAAGGATCATAAGCCCTAATCAATGCCTCAATTTCTTGTTTCAGCTTTTCTTTTCCTAAATCTAAATTATTTTCAATAAGCAACTTTATAGATGCTTCCATATGAGCATGATTCTGAGCAGTAGGTGTAATAATCTCTGCTTTAGTCACTTTTCCTTCATTATCAATATGAAAAGAATAATAAAGCAGTCCTCGCGGTGCCTCAATAACTGCATATCCTTGTGCTTCTTTATCAATACGCGGTAAATCTTTCATCAAGGGAGAAACTCCTCCTTTATCTAAAAAATAATTTATGATTTCTATGGAGCGATCAATACTATGCATTACTTCTATAGCTTGTGCTAAATTATTATCATAAATATTGTGGGAAGGGAAGTAATTCTGAGCTAAATTCTTTGCATTAGTTGAAAGAGCTTCTAAATTAAGGTTTAACCTCGCCAATGCCCCGAGCAAATAAGGTTTTCCTTCATAATAATAAGTATAGCTGTGAGAATAATCTTTCCATTCTCTCTCAATACTATCTAAATAATTATCAGGACTAAGCGCTGCTCCATTCAGACGAATCGTTCCTTCTAAAAATCCAAAATCATCATTTTTTAAACAACCATAAATTTCACTAACAGCATCAAGATAAAAAGGTTGTTTTGTGTAATATTTAATAAGTTTCTTAACATATTTCTTCAAAGAATCAAGCTTTTGTTTAGCAGTAGCAAGCTTTTCTGTATCCAAAGAAGTATTAAAACCTCTTAAACTTATATTAAGTTGGTGAATGGCTCTTCCTCCCACCATCTCTGCCAAATTTGCCCCTATTTGCTGTACATAAAAACCCTCTCTAACCAAATCTTTATGTTCTTTCCCAAACTCAAATACAGAATCATATCCTAAAACATCAGGCAAAGAAAATAAATAAAGATGCATAGCATGATCCCTTATCATATTACCGTAATAAAGAAGCTTTCTTAATTTTACTTCATCCTCGCTAACCTTTAAACCATACGCATGTTCTATTGCTTTTAAAGTTGCAAATTGATGTGCTGCACTGCAGGTTCCACAAATCCTAGAAAGAGATTGATTAAGAGCTATAATATTTTTTCCTACTGCTGCTTTTTGATAGAATCTGCGATTTTCTTCTACTTTAAGCATGACTTTTTCAACTTTTCTGTCTTTAAGCTTTACTTCTAAAGAGGCATGCCCTTCTATCTTACTCAAATCCTTTATCACAAAAACATCATGACCTTTATGCATTCATATCCCCTTCTCAATAATTTGTTTAATTAATGTATTAAAGCTCTCTACGCTGATAGGGCATCCCATTAATTCATAATCTACATTCACAACCTCTTTAATACTTACAACTTTTTCTAATTGTTTAAATTTCTTCACATAATAGCGTATTTCTTCATCATCTAAAAAATTTCGGTTATTAGAAGGTGCACCAGTAATAGCACAGCTACCTATTGCCACCAATATTTTAGCATTTTTCCTAATCTCTTTTATTTCGGATAACTGCTTTTTTGAAGAAACAGCACCCTCTACAACTGCAATATCTTCTCCATATTTAGTAGGAGAATCAGCCATAAGAAGCTTCATGTGGTTTATAACAAAATTCTCTCTAAAAAATTTATAATTTTGAGCCAACCAAAGCAAAACATTCATCATACATCCTTCACATGAAGTAAAGGAATAAAAGGATATTGTGTATTTTTGTTTCTTCATACTTACATATTAGAACATCATACTTTATAATTTTTACTTAAATTTATCTTAAATATTTATCTTAAATTAAATAAAGAAAAAATAAAAGAGATTAAATGCCAACAGCTAAAAAGCTCCACCATGGTTTCTTAACTTCTAACACTTCTCCATTCTCTGCATCAATCTCTGCTTTAACCTCTGCTTTTACGCGAAATAATCCAAAAAGCTTTGCTTCTTTTTCTTCCTTAACCTCATAAACGGGCTTCTCTACTCCGTTCACTTTTTTATATTTGAGTTGAACTTGACAGGATTGACATTCATGTCCTAAAACCATTTTAATACGTGCTTTTACTTCTTCTTGTGATAATTTGGGTTGGGGTCTGGCTCCCATTCCAGCATTACCTGCATTGGCGCCTTTTCCTTGCGGTGTTCCCATTCCCATGTGAGTGCCATTATTTACTCCATAACCAACACCCGTTCCTGCTACACTTCCATTACCTCTTCGCATCATAACAGCAGATGCATTTCCATATCTTTCCATAGGTGTAGAAATAATGCTTTCATACTCTTCCATGGAAATGAATTGAGGTTCATATTCACCTCCTTCTGCCACCAACATACCAACAAACGCTCTTAAATGATTCCTGGATCCTCTCATCAAATTGTCATATACTTGTCTTATATCTTCATTGTCTACATATTCTAATGCATCTTCCAAATCTTTAATATCTACATCCTCTACAGTAGCACCTACTTTTAATGCATCTATTACTGACTGAGATCCTTGCTCAATCAATTGATTATATAGCTCCTGTAAGTGCTCATTAGTAAATACGCCTCTTTCGTCATTCACAACAGGATCCTCTATGCCGTACTTATCCAACAACATTTTTATCATATCAGTGTGAGTCTGCTCACTTCTTGCAATATTATTGAAAATAGGCAAATTCCACTTTTCATAAAGATAAAGATACACATCTCTTGCCAATTTTTCTTCTTCCCTCATATAAATAAGAGACTCTTTTTCTTCTTCGCTTAATTCTTCAGCAGGAGCAGAAAGTATTTGCTCTCTAAATACCTCGCCATCATGCGTGCTTCCATAAATACCTCTTTGGTTAAAATCCACATTCCAATCAGTATCTGTTTGTATTGCTCCGAACGCATATGCCTGACTCATAATACTTATAACAAACAGCATTATCGCGCTCATACTCCAAACTTTAAAGTTCATAACATCACCTCCAATTATTTATAAACTACTTAATTAATTTAAAATGAAACCATTTTAATAAGTTAATGAAACTATTAATTAAGGTTTCTCTTCCTTAAATCTTTTTACTGCATAATCCAGCACATCTAATGCTTTCTTTTTATCACCAAAACCAGTAACTTCTACCTTTTTGTTTTGCAAATCCTTGTAATGTTCAAAAAAGTATTTCATTTCTTGAAGTTTAGCTTCACCCACATCCTCTAAACTTTTTACATGATCCCATCTAAAATCATCAGCAACTACAGCAATTAACTTATCATCTTGCTCTCCACTATCCACCATATGCATAACGCCTATTATTCGAACTTTTACCAAACTGCCAGGCATTAAAGGTTCGGTAGAGAGGATTAGCACATCTAATGGGTCATTATCGTCTCCATAAGTTTGAGGTATTAATCCATAATCAGCAGGATAATAAAAAGGTCCTCTAAGCACTCTGTCAAGCTTAATCAAACCTGTTTTTTTATCTAATTCATATTTGTTCAAACTACCTTTACTTATTTCAATCACTGCATTAACTACATCCCCTTCCTCATCACAACAAGGCAAATCTCTCCATAAATCCACCATAGTCTCACCTCTTTAATTTTATTTCCATTCCATCATGTGCAACTTCTGCATCAGAAAACATGTTTTTAAGCTGAGCAACATAATCATCATAGGCTTCTTTCACATACCGTCTAGATAAATGAGTAACTACGAGCCGTTTCACATTAGCCTTTTTAGCCAAAGTAACTGCCTCTTTTAAATCCATGTGATAAACATATTTTTCTTTATCTCCTTCTGCAAAAGTAGCTTCGGTAATCAATAAATCAGCACCCTTTATGCTTTCAATCATATCTTCATTATATTCTGTATCTCCTGTATACACTACCTTCAAACCTTTAACCTCTTCAATTACATCTTCGGGTTTTATAGTTTGCCCTTTAAAAGTAATGGTTTCTCCGGCTTTTAATTTACCGATCAAAGGACCTGTTTTTAACCCAAATTTCGCAGCTTTTTCCATGTTAGCTTTCATTATAGGCTTCTCTTCAAACACATAACCAATGGAAGGAATGCGGTGATAAGTTTTAAAAGCAGTTATAGTGAATCTTTCAAAAGAAACGACATCACCAGGAGAGAGTTCATGCACTTCAATCTTGTAAGGTCTATTATAATAACCTACAGTCAATAACTTATCCAAAAATTCTTTGCTCCTTTTAGGTCCGTAAATATGCAGTTCTTTTCTTCTTCCTTCCAACCCCATTGTTTGAATCAAACCAATTAATCCTGCAAAGTGATCTGCATGCCAATGAGTAATAAAAATGTGATTAACTCGCATAAATTTTAGTCCATAAGAAATTAAAGATTTTTGACAGCACTCTCCCACATCCATCAAAAACCTAACATCATAATCGTGCTCGAAGTACAAGCACGGTGTGTTTCTCTCCTTTGTAGGAACAGATGCAGAAGTTCCTAAAAACATAACCTTCAACATACAAAAAGTAAAGAAAGTAAGTTTTAAAAATTCATTCTCAACGTTTATTCTGTTTTTTACTTTTCAAAATATATATATAGCGTGTTAAAGATCTGTGGGCATACAAACCAAATTTACCCATTGTCTCAAAATAAGAAGGATTGAGATGCGGATCATTAACCATAACCACAACATACTTATCAGGTTTAACTACTTCATACGCTTCCTTGAAAAAAGAATCATATAATTCATCAAAATGTTTTCTTTGTTTGCTTGATCTTCCATAAGGTAAATCACTCACAATTGCATCAAAACTATTATGATGAAAGGGAAGAAAAGTTGCATCACCTTTAATAAGTTTAAATCTGCAATTATAGTGAAACTTATTCTTAACTGCTTTCCACAGCACATCATTGTAAAGCTCTATTCCGTATCCGTCAGCATGAGCAAATAATTCGCCTTCTATTAAAATACCACCTACTCCTGCAAAAGGATCTAATAATTTGCTCTCAGGAATCACACCTGCAAGATTAAGCAACAGCTGAGCAATCCGCGGTTTTAAACTAAACGGCATAAAACCTGGCCGTGCGTTAGGATGTCTCTCTTTAAATTCAGCTTCTTTATAGATGCGCTTAATAAGCACATATTCGTGTTCAGCCGAAACATATACAACAATACTGCTGTTCGGATCTAATTTAACATTTTGTTGCATTAAGCGTAAAATAGCTTTTTTCTTCAAATGTAAAGAATCACTTTCTACTCTCACGGCATTATTCAAATCATAAAGGTTATTTTTTGTTAATAAAATACCTACTTTTTTATTAAATGCGATGCGGTATGCTAAATCACATTCTTTAAATTTAGAAATAGCGATATAAACCTTGGTGTTCTCTTCTTTAACTATTCGAGCATTAACATCACACATCTTTGCTAAAGAAAGCGCCTCAGCAATACTCAACTCTCTATTAGTAAGGTTAAGCCAATAAACCAACACAACTTTACTTCCCGAATCTCCTTTCTCTTGCATAAAAATCCTCCATAACTTGATTCAATGTTTGCTCAGTTATTTCTGGCCAATACATATCCAAAAAGAAAAATTCTGCATAGGCTGATTGAAATATTAAAAAATTACTGATGCGATATTCCTTTCCTGTACGAATCACAATATCCACATCACTGCTTACCCACAACTTCCTCTTAAAAATAGACTCGTCTACTTTTCTCTCATTTTCTTGCAATAAAGAATTTACTGCTTCAATAATCTCTCTTCTTCCACCATAATTCAATAAAAGATTTAGTTTTTTACTGCCTGTTTGCATAGATGAAACAGCATAATCTATTTTTTGCTTTAAATCCTGCTTTACATTATCCTTAATACCTGCAACATTCAAAACAATCTTGCCTTTATACTTCTCCACCAATACCTCTAAAAAATGCAAACCTATTTTTTCCAAATGATCTATTTCTTTTTTAGATCTTTTAACATAATTCTCGGTGGAAAGCAAAAAAATAGAAAGCTCGCTTATATCTTCACGCTTTAAAAACCACTCCATTGTTAAAAAAATCTTTTTAACTCCCTCTTCATGTCCTTTAAGAGGATTAAGTAGTTGTTGTTTAGCCCATCGCCTATTTCCATCAGGAATTATACCTACATGTAAAGACATAACACATTTACCTCCCTTAATCAATAATGAGTAGTATTGTGCTCGATACCTTTGCTATTATAAATAAGCTTCAATACTTCATCCACATTATATAGCTCTGTATATTTTCGGTCATTAATTATAAAAACAGGTAATTCCTTTCTTGTAATATTGTATCTTTTTTTAAGAAGGTTGAGCATGAACACATCTTCATATTCTCCGTCAAAAGACAACACATAGGTGTTATTCAAAGATATCGCTACTTCTGAAAGCACTCTACCCATTATCAAAGAATTATCATCATTTTTCTTAAAAAAGAATAAAATTATCGTTACATTCTGATTCTTACAATAGTTCTTCACTTTTCTTAAAATAAAGTATTCTTTAAGCTGTAATAAATAATATTCTCTTTTTAAATAATCAAAATCTTGTTCGGACAAAGAAGTAGAAGATTGTCCATATCTTGAAAGTTTAGTACCTATTTGCCTCAGATAATACTGAATGCTGTTTAATGCATCGTGACTTTCTTCACATAATGTTGCTATATCTTGTGTTGAATTAGAACGAGCTAAATCATCCAAATATTCTAATATAAGATCATAATCGTTTATAAGTAAAAACTCGTATTTTACATCATACAGCACATCATTAATTTTATAATGATCTAAGTAATAAGAAAAAGCCAATGCCAAAATTACTAAAGACAGGGCATAAGATGTACTTATAAACATCAATAAAGCAAAAGATTTATGGGAAAAAATACGATTCATTCTTCAACACCTTTTTCTATATCCGTAAGCATTTAAACGCCGGGGGAGGGATTCGAACCCTCGCACCCAAAAGGGAACGGGATCTCAAGTCCCGCGCCATACCTGGCTAGGCGACCCCGGCAGGTAAATTAACATATTATTGTTTTAATTATAAATATAAGATTAAATTTAAAAACTCGTAAGATTTCGAAAATTATTGATTTTTTAATTCTTTCAAAACAAAATACTCTAGACTACAAATAATAAAAACAAAAATCAATATCAGTAAATCAAAGATAGAATCCCGCCGCCCGGATTCGAACCGGGGACACTGCGGTAACTGCTTAATGTGTGGTAGAGTGCTACCAACCCTTGCCCATGCAAGGATCTACAGCCGCACGCTCTACCAGGCTGAGCTACGGCGGGTCAAACCATAAAGCTAAAAATTAAAAGTAAGGAATAAATTTAAAAAGATTAGTCATTCCTATCATAAGGTTATGGACGACTTCATAAAAGAAATCAAAAAGAAAAAAGTAAAAGAATTAGAAGAAATGCTTACTAACTTAAAACAAGAACTAGATGAGCTCACAGCAAGCATAGATAAAAAAGTATTAGAGGAATTTGAAGAGCTTAGAGAAAAAGCAAAAGAACTAAAACAAAAAAGAAATGAACTCAATACTAAAATAAAACAATTAAAAATTAAAAGAAGCAGACTCAACAAAAAAGCAAAATTTTTAGAAAAGAAAATACTAGATAACATGAAAGAATACGAATATCTTAATAAAATAGTTAAAAAAGTTCAATCTCCGAAGCTTATAATTAAAAAAATAAAAAAACTTGATTGGTATCTTCAAACAGAACCTCTATCTATTAAAAAAGATGAAGAAATTAGAAGAAAAATAGAAGAATTAGAAGAGCAACTTATGACAATCAAAAGATATCTTCGCATAAAGAAATATTTAGAACAAGATAAAAAAGATTTACCCGAAATAAAGAAAAAAGCAGATGAAGTGCATGAAGAAATAATAAAGCTCTCAAAAGAAAGCGAAGATCATCATCAACAATTAATGAAAGTCATGGATAAGCTCAAAGAAATAGAAGGTAAAATAGGAGATAAAATAAATAAAATACATGAGTTAGAAAAGAAAATTAGAATTTTAGAAAAAGAAATAAAAATAAAATCTAAACCTGCAGCTCCTTCTAAAAAGCCTGGATTTGAAGATGAAGAATTAAAAAAGAAGGCAGAAGAGCTATATAGAGCATTTCTCAATAAGAAAAAATTAACTACTGAAGAACTTATGTTAGTACAGCAATACATGGCAAGTATGGAAGAAGAAAAAAAGAAATAATTTTTTAAATAAAACAGCTCCAAAACACATAATAATGGGCTGGTGGTCTAGTGGCTATGACGCCGCCCTTACAAGGCGGAGGTCGCCGGTTCAAATCCGGCCCGGCCCATAGCGGGAAATTCTTCCCTGCACCCTAGAGCGGGTTAATGCTTTGCATTAACCCACTAACTCGCTTCGCTCGCATACCAAGGGGCTTCGCCCCTTCGGGAACCCCAACCTCCTGGGAGCCGACATCACGCTAATGCGTGAGTAGACTGTGGGGCTTCGCCCCTTCGGTTCGCAACCATGTAATTAGTACTAAAAATTTTCTTCTATAAATTTTCCAAAAATACTTAAAACTATATTACAATCACAATTTTAAAAGTAAGGTTAAAAAATTAGTTAGGGATAAAATGTCGCAAGAATCAATTAAAGTAATGAATGAAGATGAAGTTAAAGAACTAATAGATCGGCTGAAAGAAATAAGAGGAAGGCATACTGAGCTTGTTACAGTTTATGTTCCTGCAGGACACAATATTAATGAAGTTAAAAATATGATTGCAAAAGAAATAAGCACTGCAGAGAACATTAAATCAAAAACCACACGTAATAATGTTATTGATGCTCTTTCTAAAATACTTAATGCTTTAAAATATTATAGAGAAACCCCTGAAACGGGTTTGGTAATTTTTTGTGGTAATGTTTCGCCTCGAGAAGGAGAATCAGACATAAAAATATGGGAAGTAATACCTCCAAGAGCAGTTCCAATAAAATTATACAGATGTGATCAAGTATTTGTAACTCAACCTTTAGAAGAGATGTTTGAAACAAAAGAGGTTTATGGGATTATAGCCATAGACCGACAAGAAGCAGCCATTGGTTTTTTAAGAGGTAAATCAATAGAAATTGTTAAAAAAATAGAAAGTATGGTGCCTGGAAAAACAGCCAAAGGAGGTCAAAGTGCTGCAAGATTTATGCGTGTAAGAGAAGGTTTGCTTCTAGCATTTGAAAAAGAAGTAGGTGAAGTTGCAACAGAAATCTTTAAAAATGAAAAGAATTTAAAAGGCATACTTATAGGTGGACCAGGTCCTTTGAAATATGAATTTGCAGAAGGAGATTACTTACCCCACGACCTAAAACAAAAAATAATAAAAATAGTAGATACAGGATATGCAGGAGAAGAAGGAATAAAAGAAGTAGTGGCTAGAGCAGAAGATGTTCTAAAAGAAAGCGCATATTTACAAGAAAAAAACATAGTGGATAAATTCTTTTCTATGCTTAAAAAAGATGATGAATTAGTGGTTTATGGGCTGCGCCAAACACTCGATGCATTAAAAATGGGTGCTGTAGATACTCTTTTAGTTTCTGAAAACGCTCCTTTTACTGCCATCAAATACAAATGTAAATCCTGCGGTTATGAAGGAACAGTGGCAAGATTAAAAAAAGATGCGTCCTTGCCTCTGAAATGTGAGCAGTGTGGTAGTGAAGATGTAGAAAAAGAAGAGATAAGTTTTAAAAAATACATAAAAGATGAGGCTCAGCTTTATGGCACGGAAGTGCATATTATATCGGATGAGTCTCCAGAAGGAAAGCAGTTTAGCATGTTTTCAGGAATAGGAGGCATATTAAGATACAAAATAAAACAATAAAATATATATTAGAGTATATATTTTGTGATGTATATCTCTAAGTGCAAAAACATATATATTGGCTAGAAACAT
The DNA here is from genome assembly GCA_013153555.1 of Candidatus Nanohalarchaeota archaeon. GTDB lineage: Archaea > EX4484-52 > EX4484-52 > EX4484-52 > JAADEF01 > JAADEF01. Next base: position 16,409 of record JAADEF010000009.1, read on the forward strand.
AATTAAAAGAATAAGGGCTTAAAACTAATTTACTTGCGTAATGGGCTAAAAGGGCTTTATACCTTATGGGCATAAAAGGGCTCATCATCTTGAGCATCAGAGTTTTTAGGGCTTTAGGATCTTTACATATTAGGGCTTTTTCTGGGCTTAACAGTATATATGTTTTGTAGCCGTTAATATACTTTTTGGCAATAAAGCATATATTACAAAAAATATATATTGAGATATAGACATAATAATATATACAATATGATAAATAATTTCAAGGGGGTTGTTAAGAATGGAATCAATCATACAAAATGCGCTGTCCAGGACAAATGAATGGGAAGATGTAGAATTAGAAGAAGCTAAAATTGTAGTAGTAGGAGTAGGTGGTATGGGATGTAATGTAATAAATAGGCTAACCCAAGTAGGCATAAAAGGTGCTGAAACTGTTGCCATGAACACGGATCAAAAACATCTCAAAATGATCAAAGCACATAAAAAAATACTATTAGGTCAGGAACAAACAAGAGGTTTGGGTGCAGGAGGTTATCCTCAAGTAGGTAAAAAAGCTGCAGAAGAAAGCCTTAACCAAATCAGAGAAGTGTTAAGAGGAGCTGACATGGTTTTCCTAATCGCTGGTATGGGTGGTGGTACTGGAACTGGTGCTGCTCCTGTTGTTGCTGAAATAGCAAAAAACCAAGGTGCTATAGTAATAGGAGTAACCACTATGCCTTTTAAAATAGAAGGTGCTCGTATCCACAAAGCAGAAGAAGGATTGGCAGAATTAAGGAAAGTGACAGATACTGTAATAGTAATTCAAAACGATAGGTTGGTAGAGATAGCAGGAAACATGCCTTTACAACAAGCATTTGCTGTGGTGGATGAAATAGTTGTAACCATGATAAAAGGTATTACTGAAACAATAGCAATACCTTCAATCGTAAACCTTGATTTCGCAGATGTAAAAGCAGTTATGAGTGTTGGAGGAGTTGCAATCATAGGATTAGGAGAATCAAGCTCTGCTGCAAGAGCAAGGGAAGCAGTAGAACAAGCTTTAAGAAATCCTTTGCTTGATGTAGATTATCAAGGAGCAAATGGAGCTTTGATTCACATTACAGGGGGAGAAGACTTAAAGCTTGATGAAATTAACGAAATAGGAGAATATGTTGCCAGCATGTTAGATAGTGGTGCTCAAACAATATGGGGTGCTCGCATAGATCCTACAATGAACGGAAAAATAAGAGTAATAACTATTGTTACAGGAGTAAAAAGTCCATACATATTGGGTAAAGAAGCAGAGCAAAAAGAAAGTAATGAGGTCAGCATGCATGATGCATTAGGTATAGAGATGATAAGATAAGTCAGACCCCTTAGCCCTGCACTATCTCTGCTTTTATTTTTTATTTTTTCATTGTATGGTAATTAATAGGATTAAATTTAAAAATATTTCTCAAATATATAAGAATTATGAAACTATTCATTACACGAAAAGATCTTTACAAACCAGAGTTAGTAAAATACTATTTGCCGTGGGAAGAAGCAGTACATATGCTAAATAAAGAACGGTTAATGTTTAATGCGCATTTTTATGGATATAATTTAATAGGAGAAGATCCCCGCAAAAAAGAAAATTATGAACTCACAGAAGAATCTAAACTAATGGCAAAAGCAGTAGCAACTGTTCTTCTTAATGAAAAATATGCTTTTAAAGAAAGGAAACTACCTGTTGTAATTCACGAAGGTAATACTGTTTTTGTGGAAAATGCGATTCCTGGAGTGGAGTTTGTTTATGAGGCAATTAAACAAGAATTGGAGAAGCATGGAGAAAATGTAGAAGATTACTTTATTTTGAAAGATCCTTATAATACAGATACATGGGGGGAAATAAAGTTTTTAATGAAACAATCGCAAATTTACAAACCAGATGCCATAATTTCTTTGGCATTTCCAA
>JAADEF010000028.1 GCA_013153555.1 Candidatus Nanohalarchaeota archaeon
TCATTTTCATATATCTCTACCTTAATCCACAAATCAGGATTCTTAAGATCTACTTTTTTGTTAAAATTCTTAACAATAACAGCACCTGCCTCCTTTTCAATATCTCTGCTCCTAAAATTATGTTTTTTGTGTTTTCTCTTAACCCTCACACCAAAAGTATTAAAAGCAGATATTTTATGTTTGGCGTAACCCACAATCAAATCAATTATATCTTGTTTATTTTGAAAAGAATAAACAGCTCGCTTTTCTATTTTAGAAATTCCAGGCACTGCTTTTAATAAGTTTTCATTTTCCCACTCAAACAGAACAATACCTTCTCTTTTCACTTTTAACTTATTAAATCCTAAAAAACGAAGATGTTCCAATAAATAATCAATCATCTTCTTTTTTACCTCACGAGATTTAAGCCAAAGCTCATCATACTTCATCCACAGTACTGATTTCATGAGATAGCATCACCTTAGTAGAATAATCCTTGTATTTAGCAATTTTAATAACTTTAAGTTTATATTTCTCTATAATTTCCTTATCAGGTTGTTGATCATATCCCACCACCCATGCAGTGGGCTTTATCTTATCAATAAAAGAAGAATAATTTTTTTCAGCAACACCTGCAAAAACTCCATCCACATATTTTATAGATTTAACATTTAATATTCTATCTTTCTGGGGCACCACAACTCTGCCGTACTTTTTAATAACTACATCATCATGAGCCACAATCACATAAAGCTTTTTACAAAATAATTTGGCTTTTTTAAAAAAATAAATATGTCCTGGATGTATGATTGTGAAGCAACCTCCTGCTACGCATCTCTCAAACTTAAATGTTTCTTCGCTCATTCTTCAAACCCTCAATAACGCTTGTTTCTGTGGCATCCACTTCTCGCAACTCTGACAAATAATAGCTTGCCCAATCACCCAAACAAAGCAAATAAATAAATCTTTTAAAAGTACTGGAAGGTGCTTCAATTTCCTCGTAATCACCAACTTGTTTCTTCCAATATTCTTGAGAAAACCTTACAAACCCGTCCAAAGAATTAACAAACACAAATCCAGCTTTTTTCTTAACAATATCATCTTCCAACGCCATTAAAGAATTGTGATTTGCTTCTGGAAGCACTTCATGAAACGCAAACATCTTAGCATTCTCATTTAGTTGTGTTTTAAGCCTATAAGCTAAATACCTGTCCTCTTCATCACTCAACACATATGCAAACTCTTTCTCAGATAAAAAGTTAGCTAAATTTTGTGCTTTATTTTGTACATCACGGCAATCAAATGAAAGCACTTCTTGTTTAATAGAAGAAAAAGTTTGTTTATTAATTATGCCTGCTACTCTCAAAGCAGTCAAAGAACCTACAAATAAATAAGGAAAAGCCGCCCGTGGTGGTATGTTTTTAGGTACTTCATAAAAATAAGATGGTTTAACCTCGCCGAGCTTACCTCCCGAACTTACAACAAAATCAACACCATATTTTTTTACATTAACTAACACTTCTTCTGTATTACCAGAATAGCTTACTGCTATTTTAAAAACATTTTTTTCTATTCTTCCATCATAACGATGTGAATTAATCACCTTAACCTTTTCAAACCATTTTGAAAGAATTAAAGGTGCAATAGCTGATGCACCCATTCCGTAGAACACAGCCCCTTTGTAGCGATTAGATTTTATGTTAAACGCTTCAGCTTTTTTAAAAGCATCTTCAAACATTTCCGCATAAGATTCCAACGCCTTTTTTATATCCATACACATTAAAAGCTTCAAAATCTTTAAATCATTTCTCCTTCCAAAGAAGAACTGCTGTAATTAACAATTTTAACCTTAACTCTTCTTCCTACTAAAGATTCTTTACTTTCTCTAGGTATCCTTACAACTTTGTAATAAGAGTTTCGTCCTACTGCTATATCCTCATCTTCTTGCGTCACAAGCACTTCTGTTATCTCATTTTGCCACTGGGCATTTCTCTTTAAAGCAAGTTGTTTTGTAAGTTGAGTAAGTTTAACCGACCTTTCCTTAATCACATCAGAAGGCAATGGCCTTAATCGTTTAGCTTCAGTAAAATCGCGTGGTCCATATTTGGAAACATGAGTCATATCTGGCATAAATTCTTCTAAAAAGGAAATAGTTTGCTTAAAATCAAAATCATTTTCAGTAGGATATCCTACTATTATATCCGTAGCTAAAAATCCCTTTTCACCAACTATCTCATGAAACTTCTTTTTAATTTCCATAACTTTACTAAGGTTTGTAGGTCTGTTCATTTCTCTCAAAACTTTTTCACTTCCGGACTGCACAGGCAAATGCAAAAATTTATAAAGCCTATCATCTCTAAACAAACCCATGAACTTATCATAAAATCTCATAAAAGGCATTGGATTCATCATACCTATTCGTATCTTGTAATCTCCTTTCACCTCGTCTAATATGCTTGCAACCAATTCGTATAAATTAGAGCCCATATCAAATCCGTAAGCTGCAGTATCAGTAGAGGTCAAATATATTTCCTTAGCTCCGTGTTTTATACCTTCTCTAACTTCTTTCACAATTTCATCAATACTCTTACTTATTAATTGATCCTTTATTTTTTTAACAATACAATAGGAACAATTACCTACACATCCAACATTAATCTGCACTATTTTGATCAATTGATCGTAAGAAAAATATACTTTTTTCTTTGGCTTGCCAAATATATCCTCAAAAGCATCCAGTTCATTCCACGGAATTAAATCAGCATCTGCATTTATCCTTTTTACTTTCTTTGCCTGTATCGGCACCATACAACCTGTTACAATTAAAGGTTTTTGTTTTAATGTCTTAATTCTGTGAAGAATTTTCTGCTCTGTTAAGTGCTTAACCGTACAAGTATTAATAACAACAAGATCTGCATCCTCTTCTTTACTTACTATTTCATGTCCTGCAGATAAAGCTTTGGTTATTATTATCTCGGAATTATTTTTATTAGCTGCACAGCCGTAAGTCTCCACATATACCTTCATAACCTAACAAAATAAAAAATAGAATTTAAAAACTATTTGTTATTTTCTCTCAACACATAATATTCGTAGTATTCTTTCACAACAGTTTCAAAAATAACCATTATTGCAGGCCCAATAATAAAACCTATAAATCCAAAAATAATAGGCCCGCCAAAGAACCCTAAAATCACTGTGAGGGGATGCACTTTGGCTTGTTTTGAACTTAAAGCAGGCCTTAATACTAAATCGGGAATCAAAGTGAGCACTATCAACCCATATAATAGAGTTATAAGAGCTTTGGTTGGCTCTCCAATAAAGTAAAGATAAGCACTCACACCACCATAAACCATCCACGCCCCCAATATAGGCAGTAAAGCAAACAAACCTGTGAGAATTGCCCATAATAAAGCATAAGGAACATCAAAAGCAAAATAAATAATATAAGCCAGCACAGTAGTAATTAAAGTCATAGTAATATACGAAACTACAAGCACATCAAAAGCATTTTTTAATCCTTTCAGCACTGCATTAAGTAAAAATTGCTTTTTCTTGCTAACTCTTTCAAGCAATTTATAATAATAGTACTCTAATTTATGGCTATCAACTATAAAATAATAAGTAGCAACAAAATAAACCATCACATTTATAAGAATGTGCGGTATGTTGGAAAGAGACGATCTTAAATAGTTCTTTAAATATTGAGTAAGAATATCAACAATATCTTGAAAATTTTTCAAATACTCTGCCACATTAAAGAACCGCAAAATACTATTCTGATTACTTAACGCCATCAAATACTCTATAAAGTTATTAAGAGATGCAGAAATTTCCGTAGTTTTTTCAATTAAAGGCCTTGCACCCTCTGCAGCATAATAAATAAATGCAAAAGTCGGAACTAATAAAATAAGTAAAGAAATAAACAAAGAAAGCCTATAAAATTTTATGAATCTATAAATCAGATCAACTAACGGCCTAAGCATATAAGCAGTAAGTAAAGCGAAAATAAGTGCTTTAAAAAAAGGTTTTATAACTAAAATAGTAAGAATTGCAATAACTCCTAATAAAATCAAATCTGTAACATATTCTTTCTTAATTTCTATTTTATATTCTCTTTTCTCCATAAATAAAAATATTTATAACAAAACATATAAATAGATTAGTATGAAAATAGCAATACATGGTAATTATGGAAGTGGCAAAACT
>JAADEF010000084.1 GCA_013153555.1 Candidatus Nanohalarchaeota archaeon
GCATAACCTATTAAAATGATGATTTCTGAAAATACTAAATATTTCAATCCTTTTTTTAGCTGCAAGCCCCATCTAATCCAAAAAAGCTTTCCTTTTTTGAGAGAAAAGTATAGAGTATATAGTAAAGAATATACTATTCCTGCTAATGAGAGGTTAATAAAATATACGAACCATAAATAATAATAGGTATGTAAGTGAAGAGGATAAATAGGTAGCAAAGGCATGGAGAAGATCACTGCGCCAAGTACTATTGCATCTCCTTCTCCCCATTGACCAGAATAATAAAGAGCATATCCTAAAGCAAGAAACAATACCCCACCTATTAATGCGTGTATCAGGTATGTGCACGAATCTGTTAAACATAAATAAACATACAATAAAAATGCTATTGAGACCATACCAAGAGGATATTTATCACTTATGAGGGAGGTTTTTAAATCTTCATACGCTATTATACTTAAAAATACAATAAGGTTTGCAACAAATAACCAATCAATCCACATATCCTTCCTCTCTTAATTTGATTTTTAATGACTTTAATGTACCGCTTACCCTATATATTCTTTTATTAAGTAAAGCACAAATACTTCTTATTTTTTCTACATATAGATGATTTATGCGGTAAATGGTTATGTTGGAGAAGGCATCTATTTTTTTAAGATTAAGTAAAGAGCTTTCTTTCAAACCATACCATTTCTGGTATTCTTTTAGCAAGGCTTCTTCTTTAATGTTTTCTACAGCAATGTATCTTTTTTTATCTCTCATGCTGGGTTTTAGCATTTTCTTCACCTTCATAAATTCCAGGAGCTATTCTTTTAATTCTAACTTTTAATTTTTTAATCAAAAATTCATAATTTTCACTTATTGCTTTTAAGCTGTGATGGAGATCTTCATCCAATAAATAGTAAAATCCAGCTAAATCTCTGCTGTATCTTATGTCTTTGTATTTTTTTGCCCCACTTCCTACTATTATTTTAACATCGTATTTTTTAGAAAGCTGTATGATTTTATTAGTTTTAAGAATATATTTGCGGAGAATGTTTTCATTACTTATGGAAACAAAATCTGAAATTAAAAATCCAAAAGCAACATTGTTTTCAGATGCTAATTTTATAAAGACATAATCCAAAGGATGATTATAAAAAATGCTAGTAGGGTTGAGCAGTAAATCACATTCTCCCTTTTCTATTTTTCTTCTAGCAGTTGCATAATTATTTTCGATACATATACTTATTTTATCAATATTTCTTTTTTCTAAACTAAAAGGTATGGTGATGTTCTTAACATGTGTGGGTGCTAATATTTTGTGGTAGTGTTTTTCATTTATTGCTTTGCTTAAAGATGTTTTGTTTTTAATAAAAACCAAATCATAATAATATCTCATTTAAAATCCCTCCACTATTCCCAATATCCATAATGTTAAATAAACTATTATGATAAGTTCACCAAGCATTAATAAGTAAAGTATCATACGCGGTACTTTTGAAGTTGCAACCTCTCCATGCATGGCTTTTCTTTTGCGTATGATCGCATAAAGTGTAAATATCAAGGTCCACAATATGGAAATTATAGGAGCGATATATCCTCTAAAAGGTAATTGAGGGGGCGAGGGATAAATGCGTATGATTATGGGCGTGAAATCATAAGCCCCTTCATCAGAATATGCTATTAACAAAGCTTTGCATTCTTTACTTTTTATTTTTTTCGCAGTAATTTTCAACATAATAGTTGCAGATTCGTTTAAATTTAACAAATGACGCGTTGAATTATAGTTTTGAAGGCACTCTTCTATATTTTCTAAGCGAGCGGTAACATTATGTAATGTTTTTTTACCTATGTTTTTTACTAGAACAGGAATAATGAGGCTTTTTCCTTCTTCTATTTCAACTTCTAATGGTGCTTCTTCTATTTTTAATTTAGCCAAATGTTTTCCGAATTTGACAATTACTTTTATGTAGGTAATGTCGCCTATTTTATCCCCTATCATTGCCTTTACTGGTATTAAATAAGTTCCAGGAACAACATTTTCACTTACACTCATTAATAAGGTTCTGTTCACTTTCTCACCAGGATCAAGCTTTGTGATCCAATTTTTACTTTGGTTCCACAAGGTTGAGGGTAGAATCGCCTCAATAGTTATGTTTTCTGCAGTTGCGTTACCTATGTTTTCTATTTCAAAATAAGTCGGGAATGTATCCCCTTGCATTACTTTATAAGTTTCATTTAAAGGCCTTATTACTATTTCTATTTTAGGAGAATGCTCTTGTTGAAGCTGTGGCCCTGCTTGAGGTGTTGGTTGTGGTTGGGGTGTTGGCTGTGGCTGAGGTGTTGGTTCTGGTTTAGGTATTTCTATGGTTTCGCGCGGAACAGATATTACAAATAAACCAGGGATGTAGCTTTCATCCATCGGAATAGAATCATTTGCAAAAGCAGGCAATACATAATCCCCGCTAGCACTTGTTTTAAAATTTATGCTAAATGTAATTTCATCTCCTTCTGTTACTGGCTGTGATCCTATACAGCTTATAATGGCAGAATCATTAAAATGTACTTGACAGTTACAATTCGGTCCAGATATATGCGAACAAGACGATACATTAAAAAATAAAGGCAAAGAAAGGTTGATGATCCAAGATGATGTACTAATTGTGGATATGAATTTTGCTTTGATGATGAAAGATTCGTCTTCATTGATTTTGAAAGATCTTCTTTGTTCTGTTGAGTTAGAGGATAGCGCATATAAGTCGAAATTAAAGGAAGGTAGTGGTTTTAAAAACATAAGTTTAGATTCTATAGGGTTATAAATGGCATCATTTTCCTTGATTTGATATGTTTTGTCATCTTCTCCATAATTGTGGGTGCCTGTTACTTCAAACTTGTAGGAGGTGTAGTTATCATATACGAATAGATAAGGAGAGGGAACAAACTCATATTCTACAATTACATACTGACGAGGACCTATGGCTTTAGTAATGTTAAATTCTAAACTCCCTACTTCTCCAGCAGATTCATTAGTTGTTACTGCACAAGTGTAGTCAGGAGATGATACACACCTTATGTTACCTGGTTTGCAATAGGATGCATCTGTTTGATTACAAAGATATTGCGTTATGGTTTCTTTTAAGTGGATGTTTGTTGCAACACTGCTACCTCTATTGAACAGAATAAGCCTTACTTTTGTAGAAATACATGCATCAAAAGAGGAATTTGCTAAAAGGCAGGTATCTTTTTGATAGATTTGAGGCGGCATTTCCCTAATGATTTTGAAAGGAGAAGGCCTTGTTTCGCCTATTGCCTCAACTAATTCAAAATGTACGGTATCGTTAACTGTTCCGTTACAATAAAAATATCCGTTATCTATGCTTACATTTGCCCAATATGTTGACCAGGTTTCTGCAGTATAATTTCCTAACGGAAGGCCATAAGTGTACCATATTAAAAAGAAAAAGCTGTCATGCAGTGAAGGCACTTCTTCTTCATCATCTATAGCATAAGCGAAAATGTTTGGTTCTTTCCTAACCCAGATTTCTTCACCAGGATTAATCACATCTTTACTAACTGAAATGTTGGTTGTTTCGTTAAGAGGTACATTTCCAAAATTTTCAAAAATACTTAACCAAATAACTGTTTGATTAACTAATATTTTTTTTTCATCTGGAAGCAACCATATTAATGCATCACAGCTTGGAGCAACTCTTACCGTAATGTTTACAGATTCATAAACGCTTCCATAAGTAGAAAAGCCATTGTATCCGCTTTCCACCTTATTTCCAGAGGTATCTTCAAAATAAATTTTAAAATAATAGTCTCCTTCTATCGGGATGGTGTAGTTCACTTGATAAAATGTGTCGTTTATTTTGGAAAGATTGAGAATTTCATATCCGAAATCAGGTTTAATGAGATAAGCATAACTGTTATTAATGTTGGGAAAAGGATAAGAAGCATTTGTCTTATCTTCTACATATGCATTAATAGTGAGAATGCTTCCTATAGTGATGTTTCCTTCTAATTTTATACTTTTGATTATGGGGTAATAGTCTTCTGCTATGAAATGGTATCCGTCATAAGAGGTTAGAGAAGATGCATTATCTTGAAGGTAGATGCGAAAGGAATATATAGGGGAAAAATGATCATAAATAAGCAGGGAAGGAGTATCTGGATCATATTCTCCATACCATTTGCTGATG
>JAADEF010000052.1 GCA_013153555.1 Candidatus Nanohalarchaeota archaeon
TTTTGCAGTTAATGAATGTATAATTTTCGAGATAAGAAGTAGAAAGATCTAAGTTAGAAAGATCTCTGTCTTTATATATACCTTTAATAAGTTCATCCAATTTTATGTTTTTAACAGGTTCTCTATAACCTTTTATGTCATAATATTGATTTTTAAGAATTTGGTATTTTGCTTTTAATGCATTTATTGCTTTTGGAGATAATTTTTTCTTTTTCATAATTTTTTCTAATATATCTTCCATATATTTTATTACTTATTAATAGAAAATTTAAAAAATCATCCCTTTACTACACCAATAGGTTTAAGCTTCGCCACCAAGGTAGCGATTTGTAAAGTATCACTTACCTTTACTACTTCATCTACATCTTTGTATGCTTGAGGAGCTTCTTCCACCACACCACGCCATGAGCTTGATCTTAAATAAATGCCTTTTTGTTTAAGCTCAGATTCTATTTGATGTTTTGACCATGTTTTAATGGCTTTTGATCTGGACATTACTCTCCCTGCTCCATGAGCTGTGGAGTTAAAGCTTAAATCTTCTGCTTTTTTACCTCCTATAAGCAGATAGCTTGCAGTTCCCATGCTTCCGGGGATAAGCACCGGCTGTCCTAAGTTATAATAAGGCGAGTCTTTAAGTAAAGGATGATGCTTATAAAGACTTCTTGTTGCTCCTTTCCTATGCACAACAAGCTTTTTTTTCTCGCCTTGGATGCTGTATGTTTCAAGTTTTGCCATGTTGTGCGTTACATCATATATGATATTTAAATCTAATGCTTTAGCATCCTGATCAAGAACAGATTCAAAGCTTTCTCTAACCCAATGTGTGATGAGCTGTCTATTAGTAAAGGCAAAGTTAGCAGCAGCATTCATGCTTTGATAATACTGCTGACCTATTTCACTTAGAAAAGACACGCTTACAAGCTCTCTATCAGGTAAAGAGGCAATATCAACATGCTTTTCCATGAGTTTTAGAAAATCTGATGCTATTTGATGTCCAAATCCTCTTGATCCTGTGTGTATCATAACCGTTACTTGCCCTTCAAATATGCCTAAGGCTTTTGCAACTTCTTCATTAAAAACCTTTTCTACAACTTGCAACTCCAAGAAGTGGTTACCACTTCCTAAGCTGCCGATTTGCACTCTGCCTCGTTCTTTTGCCTTTTCTGAAATGTAAGATACAGATGCGTTTTTCATACTGCCTTTCTCTTCTATGTATTCTTTGTCATGCTTCCAGCCGAATCCCTGCTTTATTACATAATCTACTCCTTTCATTGCAATTTCTTCTAGCTCGGATTTTGTGAATTTTATTTTTGCCTTGCTACCTAGTCCAGAAGGGATGTTTTTGAAAAGCGTATCAACCAACTTTACTTTATGCTTTTCTATTTCTTCGTAAGAAAGATTGGTTCTTAAAAGCCTTACCCCGCAATTTATGTCAAAACCCACACCTCCTGGGCTTATTATGCCTTCTTCTTCTATGTCAAAAGCAGCAACACCACCTATTGGAAAGCCATAACCTTCGTGAGCATCAGGCATTGCTATAGCATTTTTAACTATACCTTGTAAGGAAGCAACATTGCTAAGCTGCCATAATGTACGGTCTTTGCTTATGATTTCTAAAAGCTTTTCGCTTGAGAAAACTATACCATCAACTTTCATGTTTCCTTGTTTTGGCAGCTTCCAGATGTAATCGCTTATTTTTTCGAGTTCCATAACAATATTCTACTCCAATAGATTTAAATTTTTTGATAGATTATATTGACTTTTGGAAATTTTATTGTCTTCTCTATGTTCCATATTTTTTCATTTAAGATGTGTATTTCATCATAGGAGAAGGTATACATGTAATCATTAATAAATAATGCTCTTAATACTTCGCTTTCATGTTCGTCATCTTTAACCATTTTTATTTTATTGTTGTTTATTTGGAAAATATATGCATGCTCATTCACTGGCAAGAATAATACTTTATATTTGTCATCCCATAAAAAGGCGTGATGCTCGTATAATGCGGGGCTCCACCACTCGTCTTTTAACACATACTTGTCAAGCTCTTTTGGATTCTCAAAATCTGAAACATCAAATAAAGAAACTTTCAGGTACATATCTTCGCTTTTTCCAATTCCTATGAAGAGATTGTTGCCTATGGGGTGTAAGTAAGTGGAGAATCCTGGGATTTTTAGCTCACCTAAAATTTTAGGTTTAAATGGATTACTTAAATCTATTACTAATAATGGATCAGTTTCTTGGTATGTAACGAGATATGCTTTATCCTCTATGAATCTTACTGCATAGATGCGCTCTCCTTTTTCTAAGCCAGTTAATTTGCCCACAGTTTTTAGATTTTTATCAAGCACATAAATATTATTGGTCATCTTGTCGCGAGTTCTCCAATCTCCTATGGTGGTAGCAAGTCTCAAATAGCCTTTATATTCATCCATAGCAAAGCTGTTAAGCAAATGACCGCTTACATTAGCATAGGTTATTTTGAACTCATCAAGATCTATTTTAGCTATTCCTGTGATTTCATATTTTTCCCAGTTTTTTTCCAAGAATTGTTCAAAATCATTATTTATTTGATTTTCTAAATTATGAGCTTCTTCACTAGAGGAGAAATAGAAATAGTTTCTCATTATTCGTCTAATTTCTCTAACCTTGGATTCTTCACTAAAATCTTTATTAGATAGAATTCTGTTCAATTTATTTGCGATAGTAGAGGGAAAATATTTACCAGCATTTTGCTGAATGAATTTTAAAAAAAGTTTTTCTTCATTCATTTCTAAATTATAGGTCAAATATAAATTATTTGGCGAAAGATAAAGTATGGTATCATAAGTATTTCCTAAAAGGACAAGAGCATTTTCTATTTTTCCTGACTCGATGTCTATTTTGCTGATTATGTAGGGTATGTGATATGAGAACCTGTATTCTGGAGGAATAATGGGTAAGTAAATGTTTTTAATAGGGATTTTGTAATTGTTCCATGTTAAAGGATATTTTAATTTGTTTTGAGAAACCACTAAATAAAGTTTACCATTATGTAAGCGAGAATCAACATAACTACCATTTAAATCAAGACTCCATACTATTTTTGGATTTTCAGGATTGGAGATGTTATATGCAACAATTTCTTTTTGATAATAATAAGAGGTTTGAGGTAATAGGATTAAAAGGTCATTATTTAAATAAAGGTAACCGCTTTTGTGTAATGTTTTAATTACTTTTGCATCGGTGATTGGTAGAGGTTTTACGAGGTAAGTGCTTTCAGTATACCATGATGAAGGAGAGAATGCTATAACTCTGCCATTGGTTTTTACTATGTCTGCTTCATCTATTCCTTTCACTTGAACATTGGTTTCAGAATACCGATAAGGTTCAGATGCATATGATCCTTTTTCTAATACTTGGTCAGCAACACCCAATTTTACACTAAACCGGTCATAATCGTTTATTTCTTTTTCTAACAATTCATTTAATTTTTCTTGAAGTTCTTCTTCTGATGAAAAAGACATAAGTTTAAAACCATTACTGGCTATGTTTTCAGAAGTTTCTATTCGATTGACGCATCCACTTAGTAGCAGTAGAATTGTTAAAATAATTACAGGCAATGTTATTTTTTTCATATACTTATTGTGGTTGGAGTAGTATTTATATTTTATTCCTTACCTACTAGTTCTGCTGTGAATTTATCGTATATTAAATGTTCTATTTTTAAAGGTTGAGATGAAGCGTATATTCCTAATTCTAATATTTTTAATTCTATTGTTATATCACTTTCTTCTTTCTTTACAATTATCCAAGGTAATTGTATATCATAGTCTCCTTTTTCTGTTTTGATGGGTTCAATCCAATAAACCACATCCATCCTTTCCTCTTCTCCCTCTCTCTCCAAATAAACCAAAACAAAAGGATTCAATTCCTTAGGAACTTCCTTTCCATCTTCTTTTAACCATTTCAAATATTTAGGATTGTTAGAAATCTCTACAGGTAACCCATCAATATCAGGAAAAGATTTTCCTTTAAATTCCTTAAATATGTATTCTGCAAAAGAAAACTTAGGTTCTTTATACTTTCTATCTAAATATTCTTGAAATTCTTCTATCGTAGGATATTTCTTCATTATTTTGTATATTCTTTTTCTTAATTTTGGACTTATTTTTTCTTTATTTTCTCTGTACATTTGTGCGTA
>JAADEF010000045.1 GCA_013153555.1 Candidatus Nanohalarchaeota archaeon
ATAAATTCTTCCAAAGAAATAGGTATTTTGACAGCTTCATACGGATTTAAAAAAGGAATAGGGTCTAATTGAGCCTTATATTCTTTAATTCCTTTATTTTTGGGTTTTAGATGAATTTCAACAGTTATATTTTCCGCTATTTTATGTTTGGACACATTAATAATAGTAAGGTAACCCACATTTTTAATATTTATTCTGTTGGATCTTTCAACATCATCATCTCTACTATGAAATCTAATGATTAATTGAGGTGAATTTTGTTCTATCAGCACTCCTATCATCACAAGATTCGCCACTGCTATAAACATCTGAGCAATATTTGCAATCACATCCAACATACCACTCAACCCTCTATTCCAATACAAAACATAAACTGTTTAATATAACTTACATTATATATTTCAGAGTTTAAAAATCTTAATTTACTAATTAGAAGTTTCTAATACGCAAACAAAAATTATTGATTTTTTAACATAAGCGAAATTAAAAAACCTGCAATACACACAATTCTCAAGCATTACAGGTATTCATACTATCAACAAACATTTTAACCTTGTGATAAGCTGTTTGTCAATTCTTAAGAATTTATTATGCGAGCAAAGCGAGCATAGTTGATTCATGCGGAGCATGAATCGACTTCCAGGAGGTTGGGGTTTCCGAAGGGGTGAAACCCATTGGCATGCGAGCATTAGCGAGCTCTGCGACTAGCGGAACGAAGCGATGATAGTTCGTTCCCATCGAAGATGGGCTTCCTACCGAAGGTAGGCTTTTTGATCAAACTTTTTTATAAAAAGTTTGTTTGGGTCAAACCTTTTCTAAAGGTTTGGCAGGGAAAATTTGTTTCCCGCTATTATTATGCGAGCGTAAGCGAGCATCTAGGGTGTCACGCGAAGCGATGATACCTTTTTAGGGTGCAGGGAAAAATTCTTTCCCGCTACGAGCCCGGTGGGATTTGAACCCACGACCTGCAGCTTAGGAGGCTGCCGCTCTAAACCAAGCTGAGCTACGGGCCCATCTTCAAAGCCCTATATCCTCATAGGCTAACAAATCTCTGCTAAAAAAGCATAAAGCTGTGCAATATTTAAAAAATTAATTTTGTAACGGCTTTTTTTAAATCTTCTTTGTTTGATTCCTGCATAATGCAAAAATTAAAAACACATTTAAGATTTCTTTCTTTACATAAATTCATAGATTCTTCAGATTCAGAACCAGGTTGGAACCAAAACACCACATCTCTGTGCTTGGTTGAATATTTCTTCAATATCTCGTAAGCAATTTGTGGAGGCACAACAAAATCCACTATGTCTGGTTTAGAAGGAAGCTCTTCCAAACAGCAATAAATTTTCTCTCCATCTATTTCATCAGCATTAGGATTAACTCCATAAACCTCATATCCTTTTTGTTTCAAATCTTTCCACACCTTATAACCGTATTTTTCTGGATTGCGTGATACACCTATTACTGCCACAACCTCTTTATTTTTTGATTTCAAAAAGCAACACCACTGGAATTTTTACTTGTTGAGACGCAAATCCCACATTTCTGTATACAACTTTCACAAGTTCAAATCCAAGAGATTCCAATTTCTGAATAGTAGGTAATGAAACGATATCTTCTTCCATACCTTTGTAATGCTGACGAAGCTCGTTTATCCAAGAACTCACATATGAAGGTTGAGTTGGTTCCCAAAAATCAATTTGTAAGTAACATACCTCATAATGGTTTAAACATTCATTTACATAATTTTGTAAATCTTCAAAATTTTTAGGAAGATTATCTACTTGTCTTAAAGGATTATCATAAAATTCTCTGGTCACAAATTCCATTGTCCACTCACTGCTCACAAACGCCATTGAATTATTGTTCCCCTCTTTCAAAAAATAAGGTTCTAAATCCCTATAACCCGTATACGCATTACTTTTAGATAATACCAATAACTCTCCATCACTAACATTCCATACTACAATAATCACCAAAATGAGTAAAGTAAATGATTTTCTAATCAAAGATTCGCCTTCATACAAAACAGATAAAGCAACACCGCTCAGCAAAGCAACTATTAAAGAAATAGGAGTAAAAAATCTAGGATCTTGATATTTTACAATTGAAAACGCAAAACCATAAAGCAATACATACATTAACACATAATAAGCAACAGACCGATGCTTTTTCCACAACCAATACAACCCATACATACCTAATAAAAACAAAGGAAATGATGCATAATATTTAATAGTTTCTAAACGCAAATAATAAAGATAATCAGGAGCTTTAAAAGCTATGGCTGTAAATGAATTTGGTGCTACAATAGGCTTCTTAAAACGCAATAAATTCATAATAATCAAAGGAGCAACTGTTAAAAAATAAGAACCAATTAACCAGTAATTATGTTTGTCATAAAATGCTTTTTTACCCTGTGTAATTAACAAATGCAAACCTATGATCCCTATTACGAAGATTCCTGCGCTTTTAGTTAATAAAGTAAAACCTGCAGTTATTCCTGTCAAAACAGCATATTTCAAAGATCTTTCCTTCAAATAGCGAATATAAAAATAAGTAGTAAAACCATACATCACTGCAAGAGGAAAATCAACCAGACTTCTTTTAAAAAGGTAATATACTACAGGAATGGATAAAAACACTGCTGAAGCAAAATAACCTGCGTTTTCATCTTTAAGCTCTCGTCCTAACAAATACACAACTACGATGCTTAAAAGCATATAAACATAATTCATTAATTTACCTGCAAAATATGGATCAGAAATTTGCTGAAATATACCTATAATCAAAGCAGGAATATATGCCTGGGTTTTCATTAAACGTAAAGTAAAACTATGTTCTTCTATTAACCACCAGCCCCCCATCAAATAGCCGTAACCGTCAACCCATATACTTTCATCCTGATAATGTTTAATAAAGCCATAAGTGTAAAAAATCGCAATTATAAACAAGATAATAAAAGATATGAAAGTGCGTTGAGAAAATTTTATCTTCATATTCACAAAAAAGAAAACTAAATTTTTTAAATTCATCGGAATATATTAATATCTCAATATCTCACCATATCGTAACCTATATATTTAGCTATGTGCAATATAATAGTATATCAATACATTAAGGGGGATAAAACATGTATGGAGTAAAGGGAGAGAGAAGGTTATCTATAGATGAGCTTACTTTGAAAGTGTTGAAAGACAACAAAAAGCCAATGACCACTTATGAAATAGCTAAAAAACTAGGTATTTCTTGGAGCACAGCAAACATACACTGCCATAAGCTGAAAGCGGAAGGCAGATTAGTAAGCAAAGAAGAACCTGCCAGATTGGGAATGGGTAAAAGAGTGTTATGGTGGTTAGGTAGTGAAGAAGACGAATAATGCGGTGGAATAGATGCTTTTACAGCCAGATGAACAACAAAGTTCCGCTTCTTTTTCTTCTTTTAATAATGCTCACGATTATGTGTTTGATCTCATACTAAAAGAAAACTGGCGAGACATCATAAAAATCTTGGCTAAAGACATGGATCCGTGGGACATAGATCTCAAAATTCTAAGTGAAAGATTCACTCATTATTTGCAGGAAATGAAAGAGAAAGATTTAAAAATACCTGGTAAAATAATTTTAGTTTCAGCAATCGTTTACCGCATGAAATCTGATTTACTTAAAGAAGAAAATCAAGAAGAACAAGAATCTTTAGATCTGCTTAATGAATCATTTACCCCTGAATTAGGAACAGTGATGGTTAACGAGGAGCAAAAAGAACTCAACATCCGGCACATAAATCTTCCGCCAATAAGGTTGCCTATTAAGAAGCCTGTAAAAAGAAAAATCACTCTTAACGAGCTTATTAATGCATTAGATAAAGCACTTAAACCTAAAAGAAGAAGCGAAGCCAAAGAGCTTTTCAACATAGATCTAAAAGATTTTGACATTACTGAGGCAATAGAAAAAACTTATGAAAAAATCATCAAAGAATTAGAAAAACAAGATAAAACATTTTTTTCAAAATTGCTCCCTCCTACTCACAAAAGCGAAGATAAAATAAGGCTTTTGCAATCATTATTGCATCTTGCATTTGAAGGTAGAATAACCTGCTGGCAAGAAAAACCATTTGAAGAAATATACATAAGCAAAGGTGAAGTAGATGAGCAAT
>JAADEF010000019.1 GCA_013153555.1 Candidatus Nanohalarchaeota archaeon
TATTTGCAAGGTATGAAAGGCTTTGGCAATATTTTTTGGTATGCCTCTTTCTCTTAACTGCTGAAAATCATAATTCTTCATTTCTCTGATAAGATGCTCGGGTAAAGCATAATGTCTTTTAACATTAGCATGCAACCTGCCTTTATCATCAACCCATATTTCCTGATATTTATCTAAAAATCCCTGAATGCGTTTAAAGTTTGCTTTAACATCAGGTCCCTTTACCACGCGGTATGAAGAAAATGTAGAAGAATCAAACTCAAAATATAAGCCGTAGTGCTTCTCGCAAAAATAAGGAAAGCTTCTCACCACTTTGAAATCATAATGCTCATATTCGTATTCAAGCAGTTTTTTAAACTTTTCTAACTGCGGAACAATCACATCCTCTATGTCTTCTGAAACATTTTTGAATTTGATCATAAAGTAGTGTCTATTTAATTTGTCAAGATAGTGTTTAATGGCATCCCATTCCACTTCTTTTATTTCAAAATAAGCACTGCTTGGATATTTCAAAAATTTATAGGCACAAATCTTAAACATCATTAGGGCTTTTTCACTAACCACTGCAGTCACATTCCTATTAGGATCTACTGGATCCACAATAATAAAAACAGAATCTTTAAATCGCTCCAACACCTTCTTTTTATTGCATCGGTTTAAACACAAAATCTCTTTTATTCTCCAATTCAACGCATGCTTGAGAACATTTTCAAAGCTACCGTATTTTATGATCAAAAGTTCAGTAGCATATCCAGAAAAACCTTTTACTGCGAGTTCAGAACCATAAACTCCACAGGCTTTCATAAATTTTTTAAGAAGTAGTACTTCCTCATGATTGCGAAGATGTTGCTGAATATATGCTTTATGAAAGGGTGTTCTATCTACTGCACTTACCACTTTATCTATGTAATCCAAAGCATATGCAGGAACTATTTCTACTTTAATGCCTTGAACTTTTGCCTTAACATACGGATGTTCAGCATATTTTATAACATACTTCACTCTTAACTCTTCAAAAACCTTTTTTCCTATTTCTAAACCATATTTTTCCAAATCTTCCTTAGATAAAGAGGTATCAAAAAACATAAAAATATCTAAATCCCCTTCGCCTTTTAGAAAAGTGTTTTTTGCCACCGAACCCACTAATTCTATTCTTTTAATGAGGTGTTGAGAATCATGCTTTTCAATAAGAGTTTTTATGTGGTTAAATAATGCCCATAACTTCTGCTTTTCTTTTTCATCAGGTGTTATTTTTTTAAGCACTAATTTTTTTATATGCGTGACATCTTGGGGTGTTGTATTGTCTGCCATAACCTCATCAACTCATTAAGTTTTGGAATTCTGGACTGAGCAATACCTGCCTTTATTACCTTAAATCCATACATAACTGCCAAGCGTGAAATAGTA
The DNA here is from genome assembly GCA_013153555.1 of Candidatus Nanohalarchaeota archaeon. Classification (GTDB taxonomy): domain Archaea; phylum EX4484-52; class EX4484-52; order EX4484-52; family JAADEF01; genus JAADEF01. The sequence continues at coordinate 1,408 of JAADEF010000019.1, forward strand.
TAATCGTCTGCCTCTCCTGAACGATGAGAAATAACCGCCAAAAGATTATATTTGTCTGCTATGCGCTTAGAATCTAACGCTTCACTTACAGTACCTATTTGGTTAGGTTTTATAATAACTCCTCTAATAACCTCATCTTTCGCAAATTTTAGCACATTTGAAGGATTGGTTACAGTTAAATCATCTCCGGTAATGAATGATTTAGTTTTTTTAGTCAAGATTTTAAAACCCTCAACATCCTTTTCCTGCACTGGATCTTCCGCATACCATAATTTGTAGGTTTTTATAAGTTCTATAACTCTTTCTATGTACTCCTCAGGCTTTAATTTCTTTCCTTCAAACAAATAAGTATTGGTTTTAGCATCATAATAAGAATTAGCAGCAAAATCAACTCCTAAGTATGCTTGATAGCGAGAAGCGATCTCACTCAACTTATCAAGTATTTTGTTTTGCTTTTCTTTTATTATAAGAGCACCTTCATCATTATAACCGCAGAACTTTTTGCTAAATGTTTGGTTTGCTTCCTCATAAATACGAATCAAAATTTTGAATGCTTCGGGGAAAGATTTAGCTCTTTTAGGTATGGCTAAAAATTCTTGAATATCTGTAAAACCGTGATGAGCGCCCCCTCCTATAACATTACCTAAGGGCAGAGGAAAAGTGGCATGTTGCACATCTTCAAAATAAAAATAAGCATTAAAAAGAGCAAAAGAAAACGCTATACTGCCATTCCCTCCTATCTGAGATTTTAAATGTTTTATTTCTCTATCTATTTTTTCAAAATTTCTTAGATCCTCGCCTTCATATGATGGAAATATATTTTTATTAAGAAGATTTATAACCCTTACTGGATTTTTATATTTAACTTCTTTACTACCGGTAGATGCGCCTGCTGGTGCAGCACCTCTAAATTTATTATTTATTTTTACCTCTACCGTAGGTTGAAGCCTGTTGTTATAAACAAGATAAGCACGAGCAGATTTTAATCGCGATTCTTCCATAACCTTAATGGTGTGTTTATCTTTTTATTATTTATGCCTAAAACATAATTTATGTACAAAGCAGTTGTTTTTGATTTAGATGGAACGCTTATAGAAAGTGTGCCTCAATATGTGAACGCATTTAAACAAGCATTAAAAGCTTATGGGTTTGAGAAGGAAGCGGAAAAACATAACATAGCAAGGCTTTTGGGAAAGCCCTCTTATGACATAATAAAAATTTTACTGCCAAATAAAGAAGAAGAAACAATAAAACAAGTCCATAAAAAATTTTTGGAGATAACCACATCTGAAGAGTTTAGAAAAAGTATTGAGTTAAAGCCTTCCGCCCATGAAATTTTATCATTTTTAAAGAAAAGAAAAATTAAGCTATTTATTTTAAGCGGTAGTGGTAAAAAAAATCTCGATTACTTTTTAGAAAGGTTTAAGATAAAGCATTACTTCATAGAGGTTGTTCATGGCGAGATGGAATTCAAACGCAAACCAGATCCAGAAGCTTTGCATTATTTAATGAAAAAGCACGACCTTAAAAAAGAAGAGGTACTTTATGTAGGCGATGGGGAGTTAGATTATCTACTTGCTAAAAATGCAGAAGTGCGGTTCATTGGTGTGAGAAGCGAAGTAATAGATGAAGAATTTGCCATAAAACATAAACATGCTTTGATTTATTGTTTAGAAGAGCTTAAAAGATACTTCCTTAAACGCGTGATTGCAGTAGTAGGCATGGCAGGAAGCGGTAAATCTTCTTTTATTGACGCTTTGACGAGGATAAGATCTATGCCTGTTGTGTATTTCGGTAGCATAACTTTTGAAGTCATGAAGGGGCAGGGCTTTGAAAGTGAAAAAGAAGCAAGAGAATGGTTAAGAAAACAGCACGGCATGGAAGCATATGCAAAACTTTCTTTGCCTAAAATCAAAGAAAAATTAGAAAAAAGCAACGATGTGCTGATTGATGGACTTTACAGCTGGGAAGAGTACCTCTACTTGAAAGAAGAGCTTGCAAACCATGCTTATGTTATACTTGTGGCAGTAGTTGCTCCAAGAGAGCTTCGTTATTATCGCTTAGCTCACCGCAACCACAGACCTTTCACCAGAGAAAAAGCGTATTTAAGAGACATTAGTGAAGTAAACAACCTCAATAAAGCCTTGCCTATTGTGATGGCAGATTTTTATGTGCTCAATGCAGGTTCTAAGGATAAGTTAAACGAAGACTCTGATATTTTTGTGAGTGTTGTTCTATAGCTTCTTTAAGTAGCACAGTGATAACTTCCACATATGCTTCTTTTCTTCCTCTCCCCCCGTCTGTAAATACATTACAAGGAATAAGTGTTTCATAAAGCTTTTTAAGGCTTTCTCGTAATTCTGAACCTAAAGTATCTTTTTTGTAGATTTTATGAGATGCGCTTCCTAACTCATTATTTTTATATGCTTTCATATTTAATACCTGCATTTCAATGAAAGGTAAGACATATACCATATCCATACCTAAAATATTACCTCCCTCTCCACTTGGAAGTGCTAAATTGATGTGAAAAGATTTGTAACCATTTTTCTTAGGATTCTGGAAGTAATTTCTGATGTTAAGAGGAAAGTTTTCTTGTTTAAGTTCAGTGCCTTTAGGTAACAAAACTTCTAAAAGTTTCTTTAAAGAGTCTTCATCTAAAATTTTTCTTTCAAAATTATTAGCATACCAGTAGCCCCATGGA
>JAADEF010000030.1 GCA_013153555.1 Candidatus Nanohalarchaeota archaeon
TATGTTTTAGGGAATGAGAATATAAAGAAAAGATGGAATGATTTTATTGAAAAGAATAATATTCCTTATGGGGAGAAGTTGGATAGGGAGAAAACAGTAATATGGGCAAATGAAGATAAAAAAGAAGAAGACGAGTTAAACATTCTTCCTGATTACGAAATAACTTCTTTAAATGCGATGTATAAGCGATTAGAAGAAATCATAAACACTACGAAAGAGCTTATGGGCATAGATATGAGTGGTAAATACGATATAGCATTTATAAAATACTTAGATCCATTGTATAGCTTTAAAGGAAAATCTTTTCCTGATATTGATGAGTTACCTGTGGAGATTTTTAATTTAGTTACATATAGGAAATGGTTTGAAAGAAAAGGGAAAAAGTTTCCTAAGGAATTGAATCCTTTTGTTTTGGTTTATTTGGAGAGAGAGGGAGAAGAGGAAAGGATGGATGTGATTTATTGGATTGAGCCTACAGAGATTGTTAAAAAAGATAATGATCTAAAAGAAATGAGGATAAGATTACCTGTATTATCGGTAATTATTAAACCTAATAAAAAATATTTACTAATCAACACTCTTAGATTAGAATATTATAATTATACTCGAGAATTCTACGATAATCAGATGTATGATAAATTCGTAGCAGAACTAGTAGGTAAGGAATAAGAGAAAGTGATTGGATAGGTGTGATGTTATGTTGAGAGAGGTTTATAAAGGAATTAAAAAAGGTGATGATAAAGGAGAAATTAATTCTGAAAGAAGAAAAAAAACACACCCATCTATTTATTCAAAATCAAAATAATATCAAAAAACAAAAACTATTTAAATATTTACCACCATAATATAAGTAAATACTTAATGTATAAAGCTAACCTATTTAAATTTAATCACAGTAATAATAAAACATATAGGTGTGATGATGGGAAAAGGAGGTTATACTGCAGTAGCAGATTCAGGAAGTAAAGTAGGTTCGTATGTTCCGCCTATAGAGTATTCTCCTTCTATGATGAATCAGCTAGGTCATAATACTTATAATCCTCCATTTTCCGACTCTTCCTTACCGCACAAATACACCCCTTCACACGAAGGATTATACCAAGAAAGCTTTGAAAATCAATTGTATAATTACCTCTTAGAAAAATACAGCCCTCAGCTAAAAAGCCTTTCTCAGCAATACAAAGAAATGTTTGAAAAAGGCGATGTTTATAAAGCAGCATATTATGTTCTAAAGGATGTGTATGCACAAAATAAAGGTGAAAGCAAACTCAAAACAAAGCAAGATATCCAATTCTTCTATGATTTAATGAAGCTTTATGTATTAGGCTCATATCAACACGCCTTATCTAATGAAGAAAAAGAATTCTTATTCTATGAAGCAGCTCCACTATATTTGGACAATCAAGGACTTTTACCTCCTGAAAGCTTAGCTGTTGCAGTAAGTGATCCTAAATATGGCTATTCTATCATCATAAAGGATTGGCTTGCTAGCTTATCAAATCACAAACCATTAATGGAAGTACTAGCTCATGAATATATTCACATTTTGCAGTACTACACTGCGGACAAATACTACGCAGGAAAACTACCTGATGAGCAAAAAATGGAAGCGCAAGCAACACTACATAGCTTAGAGCTACTTAGAAAAATAGATGAAAACTATAAAAGCTTGGCAGACCCCAGCTACATAGCATGGGCAAAAGAATATGCTAAACAAGTAGGAATTAATCCTGCATGGATAGATAATCCTGAATTAGAAAAATACAGCACCCAACACGCTAATTATAAAAGACCTGCATTCAACCCTGAATATTATGATGAAAAAGAACCTTATGCTTGTGTAAATAGAATTCCTCCCATTGGAACAATTAAAAAGCCCTCTTATAAAAAAGATGACATAGCAGTTAATCGAGGAGTTCTTCATTAATAAAGTATGTTTTCCATCTTTTAATACCTTTGGTTTTAATCACACCTTTCTTTTCTAATTCCTGTAAATAGTATCTTAAAGTCCTTTCATGAATTTTTTCTCCTGCATGTTCTTCATATTTGCTGGCTATTAAAGAGGCATCTGCTTCTCCCAATTCCTTAATAATGTCTGCAATTATTTTGACTTTTCCTTTTAAAGATTCTGCCTGCTCTTTTAACTTAACACCTTTCACAACTTTTAAAGCATAAAGCACATCTTCTCTATCCACTTTCTCTTTATTATTGCGTTCTGCATGTAAAGCTGCATTTTTTAAAATCGCTATACCGACTCTTGCATCGCCTCCTGCATTTTTAGCAGCAACTTTTATATACACTTCAGGGAAGCTCCCTTCATAAAATGCATGTTCTGCTCGTGCTTTAAGAATGGCTAACATCTCATCATAATCATAAGGCTTAAATTCTATTTCCTCATAGCTCAAAGAACTTCTTATGCGGTTATCTAGTTTATCAAGTGCAATATTGTAATTGCTTATCATCACAATACCATAACCCTCACGGCTTAGCAAATAAAGTACCTCATCATTTTTAAGCTTATCCACTTCATCCAGCACAATAAAAATCTTTTTGCGTTTGGCTTTAGAGGAAATATACTCTAAAAGTTCAGCATTGCTTCTTTTGAGCTTCGCCAAGCCCATTGCCGTATCAAAAGCTTCTGCTATTTTCATAAGCACTGCATAAGTTGTATCCATCATCCAACAATTAACATAAACTCCTTTAATTTTATCATCTTCTTCAGATATTTTCTCAATAACAAATCGCATAATAGAAGTTTTACCTGTACCTGTTGGACCATGCAGAAACATATTGATCATAGGTTGCCCATAAAACAGAGGTTTGATGTTGAGAGCTATTGCTTTAAGCTCCTTTTTCCTACCTATAATCTTTTCAGGTAAATAATTTTCATCCAACACTTCCAACTTTTTAATTATCCCTCTCATGATCATCAATAATCTTGTTTTTCAAAAGCTCAATGATAGATTTCACTGCATACTCTATATCTTTTAAACTTGCTACTTCTATAGGTGTGTGCAAATTTCGTGTTGCAATACCTATACCTAAAGTAGGAATACCTTTTTTAGTAATATATAAAATAGCTGCATTACTTACACCACCTACTCCGACCTCAACCTGATAAGGAATTTTAACTTTCTCCATTATACTTACCGCCTTATCCACCAACGAACGAGGAGTAATTAACCCATAACCTTCTGCTTGAACAATCTCAATAACTACACCTTTCCCTACTTTTAGCTCAGATACTTTTTCTTCTATGCCTGGTGTATCACCTGCAGGAGCAGTATCCACAGAAATGGCAAAATCAACATCTAATTCAAAACCAGAGGTTCTTGCACCCTTTAAACCAACCTCTTCTTGAACAGTAAACACAAAATAAAAAGTATATTCATTTTTAAGATCTTCTGGCAACGATTTCATAACTTCTATAACGACGGCACATCCTATGCGGTTATCCAACGCCTTTCCTGTAATTAAATCATCTGTTTTACCTAATCGTTTTAAAGTAGCATCTATAACCACTACATCTCCTGGTTTAATATCCCATTTTTCCACTTCTTTCTTATCTTTAGCGCCTATATCAATAAAAAGATCCTTTAACTTAATTTCTTTGCTTTCATCCTTTTCCATCAAATGCACAGGTTTAGAACCTACTACACCTATAATCTTTTCTCCTTTATAATTCCTCAATACAACTCTCTGTCCAAGCAAAATACGTGGATCCCATCCGCCTAAAGAAACAACATAAATAAAGCCTTTTTCATCAATGTGCTTAACCATTAAAGCTATCTCATCCATGTGAGCCTCAATCATTATTTTTTTCTTACCTGCTCCAACCTTTGCAATAATATTCCCTAAAACATCAACTTTTACTTTCTCTGCATATTCTTTTATGTTCTTTAAAATCACTTTTCTTATTTCATCTTCATAACCACTAGGACCAAAAGTTTCACTAAGCTCTTTAATTAAATTATACATCTAACCACCTATCTATTATTTCCTTTAAAACATTAAAAATGTTATTTTTATTTTCATCGCAACCCTTACAAGAACAATAAAATATATTTTGATGACCTC
>JAADEF010000026.1 GCA_013153555.1 Candidatus Nanohalarchaeota archaeon
CCCACAAATCCAAAAAAAGCCCAAAATTTCCTCCAAATCCCTCCATGCCCTCATAATCGCAGGGTTTTAGAATTACTAGCAAGTGTGGAAGTCGTTTTTCTGTACGAGAGAAAACTTTATATTTGCGCTTGTTTTAGAATTACTAGCAAGTGTGGAAGCTGCAAGTAACAAGTCAGTCATATCTGCACTTATTTTAATATCTGTTTTAGAATTACTAGCAAGTGTGGAAGGACCGGAAGAGACACAATGTAGAGCGTCCTTTCCTGCGGAGGAGGAAGGTTTTAGAATTACTAGCAAGTGTGGAAGTACCTTTTTAATATCTTCTTCGTAGTTTTCTTTTTCTTCTAGTTTTAGAATTACTAGCAAGTGTGGAAGCTCTGTTACGTTTTGCCCTATATTCCACCAAACTACTCTAGTTTTAGAACTACTAACCGATCTGTTAAATTCGTTGAGATTTTGAGAACAACCAAGTTTCATTTTGGTAATTTATATATTTTTCAAACATCTTATTTTAGTTATGTTTGGGTTTTTGAAGAAGAGGGAAAAGCATAGCGAAGCGGAGTTTATGTTGAAAGCAAATGAGGAGATGCTGAAAAGGAAGCTTGTTTCTTCTGCTTCGTCAAATAATGCTTCAAGTAATGTAGGCAGTTCAGCTCCAACACATGCAACTTCTAATGCAGTTGCTCAAACAAATAGTGCACAAACTTTTTCTTCTTCATCTTATTCTTCTGAAAGCAATACTTATGCTCGATCAGTTCAGCAAACACCGCCATCTTCTTCTAAACATTATTCACCCAACTCTTATTCTTCCCAACACACCCCTTCTAATACTTATGACTTTTTTCATCAGGAAGGTTTTGCTAGTAATTCAGGAGAAGGAGAAGTTATTAATGATTTAGGAAGCAGCAGTCATTCTGCTTCAAGAAGTGGCGAAGCACCAAGAGATGTGGATTATATTGATTTTTCTTCTAATACAGATTTTTCTTTTGGTTCTTCCAAAGAATCCTTTAATTCCGAAAATGCCTTATCTCAACATAATGCCAAGGGAGAAGTACTAAATGAGATATTGGAAGAGCTTAGAATGTTGCGCTCTCAAAATGATTACATTCTTTCCATATTAAAAAGATTAGAAAAGAAGTTAGGTGAGTAAATGGATTTCAAAGAAATAGAAGATTTGCTTATCAAACATAAAATTAAAATACCCCGATATCAGATTATTAATGACATTGATGAAGTTGATAATCTCAATCTAAACTATCCTGTAGTTTTAAAAATTGTTAGCTCAACTATCACCCATAAATCCGATGTGGGTGGTGTTGTAACGAACATCTATGACAAAGAAGCACTTATTCGTGCAATTCAAAAACTTAAAGCACAGCTAAGTGAAAAAAAACTTACTGCTCTCATTGAAGGATTTAGAGTAGAAGAGCAGATTACTGATGGTTTAGAATTTTTATTAGGTTCTTCTTATGATTCTTCTTTCGGCATTGTTGGTGCCTTTGGTTTTGGAGGTATTGCTGTTGAACTTTATCAAGATGTTGTTTTCTTTTTACCAGAACAAGCATCCTCTCATTCTCGTGTTAAGCACATCATTTCTAAAACAAAAATAGGTAAGAAGCTATTAAAAACTCATGAATTTAGGGGTAAAAGAATTAATATAAATGCTCTGTATGATGCTGTTGTTGGTTTTTCACAGCTACTTCATAAGCATGCTTTATCTAATTTAGAAATTAATCCTTTAATTTGTAATTCACAAGGGTGCTGGGCATGCGATATAAGATATAAAAGAAAATAAAGGCGCTATTCTTTTACTATAAGCTTAGCAATTTCTCTCGTATATTTCCAGTCTTCTGGAAGTTTACCAACAGCTTTGTAATAATTAACTAATCTTCTTATTCTGCTTTCTAAGATGGTTAGACCTCTTGCAGAATGTTTGTCTTTCTTATGCTTTTCTATGTGGTTTGCTAATCTAACCGCTCTTTTAAGTAAGCTGTAAAGATCCTCTGGTATTTCGCTTGCTAATCCGTTTTCTTGCAGGATATCTGAAATCTTTTTACCTGTTAGCTTTTTAACAGAAGGTATGCCGTATTGGTCTCGTAGAATTAAACCAATCATTGCAGCGCTGTAACCTTCTTTTCTCAGCTTAACAATAAGCTTTTCTATTTCGTCTTTGCTGTATTCTACCCATACTGGTTTATCGCTCATTTATCTCACCTTTTGATCTAAGCCAGCTTTTGCTGACTTAGTCATTTAAAAATTCATTCTTTAATTTTTTAAAGTTTATGTAAGGTATGTATTATGTACAAATAAATTTAATTTGGTGTTAAATATGATGAAAAGGCCTTTGGATGCGCTTAATAAGGCAAAAGGAAAAAATGTGTTAGTGGTGCTTAAAAACGGAAAGCAAATAACAGGCATGCTTCAAGCTTTGGATATTCATTTAAATCTTTGGTTGGATAATGCTGAACTTAATGAAGAAGATAAAGTAGTGAAGCTCAATACCGTGCTTATTCGCGGAGATTCTATAGTGTATATTTCAGCAGAGTAACGGTGTTAGATTATGAGTAAAGGAAAACCTTCGTTTGGTAAGAGAAACAAGGAGGTTCACAAAATATGCAGAAGATGTGGTAACAAAAGTTTTCATATTCAAAAGGGCTACTGTGCTTCTTGTGGTTTTGGCAGAAGTTCTAGAATGAAAACCTACAAATGGCAAACAAAAATTAAGATAGGAAAAGTGGTTGTAAGAGCACGCTAATTATATTATTTCTTTTTCTTCTAATTCTTCGGGTAAATAGGAAGGAGGAGTTAGCAACCCTTTGTTTAGCATTTTTTGAATTAGCCTTGTATCTTTTAAACCTATTTTACCGGTATAGAGAAGGCGCATTTTTTCATCAGTTTGTTTATTGAGATAGTTGCTCACTTCATAATAACCTTCTAAATACACATAATCTTTAGTAAAGCCACCACCTCTAAATACGCGCATAGTTATTGACCACGAAGTTTCATCATCAAAACCTCGCGCTTTAACAAACTTGAAAACTTCTCTAAATGAGTGGTGTTTAAGCATCATTCTAACGGCTAAAAGCCTTACTGCTCTTAATTTAAGAGCATACGCATCAGCAATGTCTTGCTTTACTTCCATATGTACTGCTAAACCTTCTTCTGTTTTAAGATACTTGGGCAGTCCTGTTCCTAATATTTGATAAGGCTGATTGTATCCATTAACTGATCTCAGCACATGCACTTTAATCTCATGGTTAACTAATCTTTTTACTTCTTCTATGCTGAACATTCTGTCTTTATTTAGTTTGATGGTTTTTTTAGTGGGTATGACCGAGGTGGCATATTGGTCGGTAAATTCTATTTTCCAATTGAGATTGTAGTACACATTAAGCATGTCTTCAAATATTTCTTTTAGGGTTTTACCGCTAATCACTTTTTGATGCTCTTTTTTGTAGGTTTTTATATGTGCTAGCTCTTCTGCTACCTTTACATATTTAAGCGAAGGACGGCCGTATATTTTTTTAGAGTATTTAGTAAATTTACTCGTATTGATGTTTTTTAGCATCTCTATTTCTATTTCTATGCATTTAGGTACTTTTGAATACAGCTTTTTCACCAACCTGTTGTTGATGTTTTTTATTTCTTCTTTTATAACATCTATTTGTTCTTTTGAAGGAAGTTCTATTTCTTCATACTCAAAAGAGGGCTCATAATTAGGTATTTTAAAGAATTTTTCTTTTTCTTCTTTTTCATTTTTAGGTATTATTGCTTCTGTAATGCTGTATGCACTTTTCACTGCGAATATTTTTTTATCCACATCCATTATAATCCCTTTTTTAGTATTTCTTCGGTCCAGTCTATATTACCAGGCAGGTAGTGTTTTGCATATTCTTTATCTTGTAATATCTTTAATATAATAGTTACGATTCGTTCGGGTTTTTTATCAGTAGTATCTATTTC
>JAADEF010000075.1 GCA_013153555.1 Candidatus Nanohalarchaeota archaeon
TTTGTAGGTGTTAGCTCCTACATAAGTAACATTAAAATAATAAGAATCGCCCCACGGTTTTAAAGGATCCAAAGCATAATAAGTAGAAGAATAAGTAGCTAAAGTGTGCTTAACAATATCTTGCTTTGAGGATAAGAAATAAGGTGGCTGCACTCTTATGTATAAAGCAGGTCCTTCCTCATACTCAAAAGAAATACCTTTGTCACTATAACCTGTTAATTTATAAGCAGTTTGATTAATCATAATCACATCTCCTTTATCAAGCCATTTTTCATCATTAAGATCATTATCTCCATCTGTATCAATCATCACTTTTAATAAGCCATTTTCATCGCTTACCACATATGCTTTATACGGAGAAGAAGATAAATCAACATCTATTCCTGCATAAATAGTAAAATTATAGGTCACTGACGAAAAATCTGTGAAAGTGTGATTGAAAAAAAGAGGTATATCTTTATAACTTTTCTTAAGAGTTAAAAGAGTGTAGCCATTCTTATAAGCATAAGCGTCTGCTTCATCTATAAATGTTGCAGAACTTGAAGAGCCCACAATAGAATACTGCAAATCATTATTGGAATATATTTCTAAGTCCTTTAACAAAGTATAGTTGCCTATTGGTGCTAAAATAATAAGATCTCCTCCATCGTACCAAAAATCAACACTTTCATTCCATAAATGAGAATCGTACTGTTCTATAGGTAAATAATTTTCCCATATAATTACATCAAATCCATTAAAAGAAGGCGTGGTATTAGTAAAAAATCTTAATAAAAATCGTAAAGAATAATTGCCTATTGATTTTATGTCTAATAAATAAGAGAAAAATTCCTTTTCATAAGGATAAAGAACATAAATATAAGGGGTTTTATTTTCTTCTGGAAGATCTTGGATATAATGTAAAGATCCGTCCTCAAACAAATCATCATCCATAAACCTGCCAATAGTGTAAACATAATCTTCATCGTCATCATATTTGCCGTTATTATTCGCATCTATGTACAGCGATTTATAATATACTTTGTCCTTCTTATCAATAACTAAAAGAACTTTATATTCTTTTAACAAACCTTCTTTACATTTTACTTCCCTAGTCTCATCAATCACACCAAAAGAAGCATCATCATTAAAAAAAGTAGTAATACAGTCTTGATTAAGAGCATAAGAAGAGGTCAAGTAATGAGTAAAATAAGTCCTATAAGGTTCTACATATTTGCCTATTAAAATATTTTTCTTTGGAATATTTGAGGCATAAAGTTCAAAATAGCCTTCTTTTGAAACAAAATATTGATAAAGATAAGCCAAATCTTTTTCATCGTACTGTGATTCCCATAATCTCTTATAAGAGTCTAAATCATCAAGAGAAGAAGCCAAATAAAAAAGATCATCAGAATAAAGATTCTGTTTTTCCATCACATCAGTTGTTGGAATAGGTATAATAAAAATCTTATATAAATAGTAAAACATCAAAAGTGCTGCTCCTATGCTTTCCAGAGCATAAAACGCTCCCTTTCTTTTTACCACAAAACCACCTTAAACTCATACAATGCATTAAAGTAAGGTGCGTATCTGTAAAACACCAAACTCTTTGTTAAGTGAGCTTTAGGATTCATACCACATCTCATTAACTCTCTCTTTAATATAGCAAAAGTTCCTGTTCTGCCGTTAATATAATCTAATTTATACTGTTGCCCATTAAAGTCAACTATATCACCTACTACATAACTATTCGAACCCAATGTCAAATTAGTATACAAAGAATAAATATCTTCTCTTTCAATGTAAAAATCAATGGTTTGATTAAAATTCCCCTTTCGCTTAGTTGCACTTATCTTTTTATCTGTCGTAAGAATCAAATATTCTGAAACAAATATGCTTAAAAAATTTCTATCATCTAATTGCAAAAAAGATTTTATAGTATCATAATAAAAATTGTTGTGGATTCCTTTCGCGGGATCTGCAGAAGCAATACTGCAATTTTCAATCAATTTGAAAGTAGAAATATTTAAAGTTAAAGAAGGTTCATCATAAAGAACTTTATTAAATAAAGTACTGGCAGTAACTGCTCCCGCATAATAATTCTTTTCATCTATTGCTTTAAAAAAAAATTCAGTTTTAAGTAAAAGAGTCAATATTACTGCAAAAAGCACTAAAATAAAAATCATAACACTCATTAAAAACTGAATGCTGTAAAATCCTTTTTTCATTGACTCACACCTCAAGGTAAAATTACGCCGCTCTCTAAAGGCTTATAAAGTTTAGAAAACTCTGCTGCCAAGTGCTTATAATAAACCCGAGTAATTGTATCTCTAAAATTAGTTTCATACGGAGGGTATTTTCTCACCCATAAAGTAAATCCTAAAATATTATCTTCTATGTAACTTAAAAACTTATTTTCCCGAGGATGATAAGAAAGATAAAACAAATCATCTGAAAAAATATCCTTTAACTCTTTTTTAGAAAATTTAATGTTGGAAATGGATTGAGCCGAGTTAGATCTCCCTTTTAATCTTTTCTCAATTTCTGTTTTCATTCGTTCATACTGATCAGGATACCACAAAGGCGTTTTAGAATTAAAATACCACTTCTCAACAAAGTTTTCTGCTAAATAATAAGAGCTACCTTTTTTTATATAACCTACTACAGCTCTACCTTTCATTTTTTCTACTATTCCTAAAAACTCATCAGTATAATCATCTAATTCTTTCATAAATGCTTCATACTCCATTATTTTTGCTAGTACTAGATTGTGGCTGAGTAGAGAAGGATAAAATACAAAATCTATATCCTCTATCTCGCCTCCTTGCGTAATCTGCATGTAATCTGTCTTTATAAAAGTCAGTAAAAATAAATAATAAATAGAGTACTTATGCTTTTTGAGGAAAGAACCAAATATAGAATGTGCCTGCTTATCTGCCCATTCATAAGATATCCAAGGATGATCCGCTATCAACCCATAATCATAATTATAAACTAAATTTTGCCTATTCCACAAATTCCAAGGATTTAAAGAATTATAAGGGTCTTTATCTCCAAACTCGTAATGAGAAATGCTTTTTTGATCAGCTGCATGCTCATAGGGTTGAAGCATATTTTTAAACATCCATACATGCATCGTTTGGCGCATAAATCCCATAACATTATGGAGTTTTGTATGAGAGAAATAATCTTTTGCTCCACCTTTGTTCTCTAATGCTTCCTCCAAAGCTTTAAGCTTCTGAATAAGAGGTCGTGCCCATCTCCTAAACTCTTCCAAGCTTTTTTCACGACTTCTTTTTAATAATCTCAATCTTTCAAGGCGGGTTCTTACTGCTGTTTCAAACATTCTTAACCATTCTTCAAATGCCTTATATTTAGTAAGTAAAACATGTCTCTCAGCTCCAGAAATTTTGCCTTTAAGTTTTTCTATATCCTCCAAACTATGTATTTCCAAAAAATCATCAACAATTGTGGGCATGATGTTATTATTGCGTAAAAATGCCATAGAAAATCTTCCAGGACCTTGACCTGTTGATCCTACATGATAATCCACTTGTTCGACGAAAATCATTTTTAAAAATCGTTCTGCTACTCTCTTTTTCTTTTCATCATTGCTTTTATAATCATTTAAATAATGCTCGTATTCCTCATACTTTCTTAAATCGTGCTCCAATAATTCCAAATCTGAGATGCTTTGAGAGATGCTTACTAAAGCTTGCTTAATTTTGGTTTCAAGCTGTTCTTTTTGATGTATAATAAGATTATAATACTTTTGGTAAGCAGGCGTAATCCATATAGATTCGTTTAATCTCATAACTCTTGCAGCAGCATGAGCTGCATTAATCGTAAAGCTAAGGTAAAGCTGGTTAAATTTTCCAGGTAATGTAGTAGGATTAAAGTCATACCCTATCATGTTTTCGGGCATAGAAGCAAATATTCTTCCTCTCCATTTA
>JAADEF010000049.1 GCA_013153555.1 Candidatus Nanohalarchaeota archaeon
CCTTAATGTTATGGTCAGGATATAAAGAAGGAAGTTTTAAGTAAAGATCTCTTATCTTTTTCTGAAATTCTTTTTTTTCAAAAATGATGTCTGTTTCGCCTCGTCTTTTTATAAATGTTTCAATGCTTATATCCAAAACAATGGTAATGTCAGGTACTATCATGTATTTGTTGAGTTCTTTAAGCCATTCAAGATCACAACCTAATGCATGCTGATAAACAATAGAGCTATAAAAACTTCTATCCCCTATTACCCATTTTTCATTTTTGATTTTATCTTTTAGCAGCTCATCCTTTAAAACCATCCTTTGTGCTGCAAACATTAAGGCCATGGTTTCAGGTTCATATTTAACAGAAGGAGCTTTTATCATTTTTTTAATGTAGTTGCCTAACTCATTAGGATAAGGTTCATGAAAAAGAAATGCATTTAGCTTGTTAGCTAACAGCCTGGCTTGAGTAGTTTTACCAGCACCATCTATGCCTTCAAACACAACATATACCATAAAATTTTTATTAAAATAATAACTTTAAAAGATAAAGGATTATCTTACCCTTTATTGAGGAAATACTTTTTAAAACTTCCTCCATTCATTATAATTATGGTAGCTAAAAAAACAGAAGATTCTAAACACGCACATTATTTGATGGGAATTGCTTTATTAAGCATTATTGCTTTGGCTTTTTTGATTGCTTATTTTTATCAGGCAAGCAGGTATTATTCTTTGCAGCAAGATGTGCAAGAGTTTATAACTATTTTAAACATTACACCTTTAGAAAGCGCTCAGCAAAATGTAAAGGTGGCGATGTCACGGCTTCTCAATACTTCTGAAAATAACATAAATGTTGTATCTGCCGAATATGTGGAAGGTCTTTATGCTTTTAACATTAGCTACAATAACACATATTATGTAGTTTATTCCACTATTGATACTTCTTATTTGCTTCTACCTTATCAAGATGCATTAAACGGTTTAATGCTTAAAGTGTATGTGTTAAAGTAGGGAAAGCATGAGATTTTTAAACTTTTTCAAATGCCGTCCTTGGACAGCAGTTGATGTCATTCTTTACAAAAAGCAAAAGCATGGTATTAAATTCTTGGTTGTAAGGAGAAAATACGAACCTTACAAGCATTATTATGTTTTTCCCGGAGGTTTTGTTGAGTGTGGAGAAACAGCAGAACAGGCAGCATCACGCGAACTTGAAGAAGAAACAGGCATATCTCTTTCTTTTGAAAAACAAGATCAATTTAGAGTATATTCTCATCCTAAAAGAGATCCGCGCCACCATGTCATTTCAATTGTATTTGCTAAAGAAGTAAAGAATTTAGAAAACTTAAACTTTAAAGAAAGCAAGGAAACTTTTGATATTGCAGTATTAAGCCTAAAAAATAAAAAAGAAGTGTTGGGTTTTGATCACGAGTTCATACTTCGCGATTTCTATTCTTCTTTAATGGCTTGAGCTATTTCATGCAGAAGTTGTGCAGGAGTAGCAATAGGATAATTCAATTTTTCAGCTATTTCCTCAATAGGTTTACCTTTGATTTTTATTCCTTTTAGCTTGCTGATAAGATGCTCTTTTTCAATAGGAAAATCAGTTCCTTTTAGCATAGACAATACTTTCACAGCCCAATCCACACCTAATGATTTAGATACCTCTTGCCCTAATGCCAAAGCTAAATTTATTTCATCTCTTCCTTGTTGAATTTCTTTATATGCAAGCTTTGCAAGACCTCCTGCAATGTGTGTTCTTTTCTCTTCACCTAATGATTCTGCTTTTTCATTAGCCAGCATTTCTAATCTCGCCTTTACTGCTTCTTCGTCTGCTCTTAAAATATTGCGGGCTGTTGTTGTTGAAATACCTAATATGTTGGCTATTGTTTCAGCCGTATAGCCTTTATCTTTTGCATAAACTATTGCATAACTGGCGGTCATTAAGCTGGGAAGCCAAGTAAGATTGCGGTATTCTATTAATTTTCGTGGTCCTCCTAACAGCTCTATTGTTTTTAAAAACACCCTTATGGCTTTTGCATCTACATTTTCTTCCACCGGTTTTACTTCTATCACCATTTTCTCACCTTCTGGAAACAATTTCACTTATAGGTTTGCCTATTTTTACAAGCCCTGTTTCTGTAATAATAAGTTCTCTTATTTTTGTGTCGTGTCCGCACATTCTACACCCGTCTATTCTAAACATTCTCAAAATAGATCCAATAGGTAAGTTGTATCTTTCAGCTGCGTATTTACTTAATATGATTTCTTTAGATAACACCATGGTGCAGTCCACGATATGGCTTACAGCATAACCTCCTGCTGCTTCCGCACTTAGCTCTTCATGGCTGCTTCTTTTTTGAGAAACAAATATTGCAGTTTGCTTATATCTTTTCATGAAATTGAAAAGCTTCCTTACTATGGTTCTAGCCATCATTTCTCTTGCTTCATACAGTCCTGTTACTGAATCAATAACTACCGAATGGGTTT
This sequence comes from Candidatus Nanohalarchaeota archaeon, assembly GCA_013153555.1. Lineage (GTDB taxonomy): Archaea > EX4484-52 > EX4484-52 > EX4484-52 > JAADEF01 > JAADEF01. The sequence continues at coordinate 2,477 of JAADEF010000049.1, forward strand.
TATAGGTTTCTATTGCATATTTCATGGTGTTGATGAGATTGTTTACATCCTCTCGCAATGAAGAATAAGTAGAAGCATCAATTAGCACTATGTTGTTTTCAATATCTTCCCAATTTATTTGCATGGCTTTTGCTCTTTCTCTTAATCCTGCTGCAACAAAGGCAGAAGGAGATTCCACTGTCACAAACACAACAGGATAGCCTAAGGATGCTTGTTTTACTGCAAACTGCTCAACCATTAGGCTTTTACCTGTATCAGACACACCTGTAAGGTTTGTAACTGAAAGATAAGGTATACCTCCTAATGGTTTTTTTATTATTTTACCTTCTGGCGTTACTTCTGTAGTGTAAAAAAGATCATCAAGCCCTTCTACACCTGTTTTTATACCGAAAAGTTTAGGTGCTTTTTTGGCTGCTTCTTTTAGTAGAGAAACTGCTTCTTCTTTTATGGTGGTTTTTTGTGCATCCATATTCTAACTTATAGCTTTGATAATTTAAAAAATAATGTTTTTATCGTAAAGAAGCATTATTTATATGTAGGATGTGTTTTAATAATTATGTTAAGGATAAGAGGTGATAGGTTGCGCATAGGTACAGGGGGGATTCCTCTAAGCACACCCAATCCAACTATTTTAAGCGGTATTAAGCGTATAAGGGAATTAGGCTTAGATGCCATGGAGTTGGAATTTGTAAGAAGTGTTAATCTAAGCAAAGAAAATGCAAAAATAGCTAAGCGCATTGCTGAAGAAAATGATGTGGTTTTAACTGCTCACGCCCCTTACTATATAAATCTCAATGCAGTAGAAAAAGAAAAGATAGATGCAAGCATAAAAAGAATACTTTTAACTGCAGAGAGAACTTGGGAAGCAGGAGGTTACAGCATAGTTTTTCATGCAGCTTATTATTTAAAATCTGCTAAATCAGACACCTATAAAAAAGTTAAAAGGGCAGTAGAATTTATTGTTAAGAACTTACAAGATCGAGGAATTGAAATATGGATAAGACCAGAAACAACTGGAAAACCCACACAGTTTGGAGATTTAGATGAGCTTATTAAGCTAAGCCAAGAAGTAGAAATGGTTTTGCCTTGCGTAGATTTTGCTCATCTTCATGCAAGAAGCAACGGAAAATTCAATACTTATGAAGAATTTTCAGAAGTGCTTTCCAAAATAGAGGAAGGATTGGGTAGGGATGCTTTAGACAATATGCACATTCATTTTTCAGGCATAGAGTATGGGGAAAAAGGTGAAAAAAACCACTTAACTTTAAAAGAAAGTGATTTAAATTATGAAGATATGGTAAGAGCATGGAAAGATTTTAAAATAAAAGGGGTTGCTATAAGTGAATCTCCTAATTTAGAGGGTGATGCCTTATTAATAAAGAACCTGCTGTATTAGGCGTTGTGATGGAAAAGATAGAAGATTTAAATTTTTTGAAGGATAAAGAAC
>JAADEF010000017.1 GCA_013153555.1 Candidatus Nanohalarchaeota archaeon
GGATAAAATCCAAGCATTAAAACCATTGTCTAAAGAAGAATTCAAAATAAGATTTAATAAAGGAAAAGATGCTATTAAAAAGGTATTAAACGAGATTATTTTTGATGAGAAACCTTATATGATTCTCGGAGGAGAGATAGGATGCATACTTTTTGAAAAAGAAAATATGAGATTTGTACATCTTGCTAATAAACTAAAAATAAAAGCAAGAGTCTTAACTGCTAAAGCTGGGGAGTTATTTGTAGGGAAATATGAAGAAATAAGGTTTATACCTTACCGCTCCTCTTACTCTATTTATATATGGAATAATAAAGTAGCATATATTTTTTGGCATGAACCGTATTTCTCCCTTGTTATCCACAACAAAACACTTTATGAAAACCATAAAAATTTGTTTGATTTACTTTGGGATCAAGCCACAATACCTAAAAAAGGAGAAGTTAAAATAATAGATTCATAAATTTTCTTTTAGATAAGTTAGTTGAAACAGCCAATCAGGCACAAATACACTAAAAACCTTAGTTTGAATAAAAATGTGTTTAATAAGAGGTATTTCTTCTTTCTGTAAAAGCTTAAAAAGAAAAATTGCAATATTTTTGGACTCATCCATAAAATATTTTTTATTAAAGTAATGCAAAGGATTAAAGTATTCCGTCAAATTTCCTTCTTTTAATGCTTTATGCACTGTTGCAAAATAACTTGCAAGAGGAATATTATAACCTCTATATTCGCCTCTTTCATCACAAGCAACATAAGAAGGAAGCAAATTTTCCAAATTATCTAAGTGAAGAGAAAAATAAGATTCTTTTTTAGGAAGCGACACATTCAAACCCATTAAAGTATACCATCTTTTTATTTCTTCGTATGCATGCTGAAAAGTTAGCTCATCCATCTACATCACATAAATTGCAGGTTTATAAGGCAAAGCTTTTTTTAATAAATCTTTATCTTTCTCCAATATTTCTATTTCTGCATTAAGCTCGTTTTGCAAATATTCAAGATCCTCATAAAGCTTGCTAATCTCACTTTGTCGCGTCAAATACTTATAATCTGGAAGTTTAGCAATTCTGTTAATTACTTTTATTATTTCTTTCTCCCTTCCTTTAAAGTATTCTTTGTTTTTAATATAAGCAATTATTTCCTTTAAATTTTTAGTCTTTTCCATTGCTTTTTTAACATCTTTATAAAATTTATATTTCCAGGGTTCAGCAATACCTATCACAATTTTAGACGGCTTTTTACCTAATATTTTTATAACCTCTTTTATATCCTCTACCAGCCTATCCAAATATTCTTCAAATTCTTCCACTTCACTTTTATCTAAAACATCATAAGCAGGAAAGTTTTCAAGCTCTGATTTGTTAAAAAGTTTCTCTGCCAAATATAAAGAATAATGAGGCATTATAGGATAAAGCATTGTTATAAAATTATTAGCAAAGTTCTCAATTATATCGTAATTTGCTTTCCCCACAACCCTCTTTAAATACCTTTTAAGTAAGTTATACATCTCAAAAAATGCATGCTGAAATGCAGTTTTCGTTTTTAACCGAGAATATGCTGTATCAACCTTGTAAATAACCTCCATCATAGCTCTCAACAGCCATGCGTCTGCTTGCCTTAGTTTCTTATATTTTTGAGATGTTTTTAACAAATCACTTAAACTATCCTCAAACCACTGCATTTTTTTAGTGATGGATGGAGCGAGTTTAAGCTCATAATTAGCATCATCTAACCCCACATCACCAGCATAAGCCGCCAATGCCCTCAATTCTTCTAAACCAAACTTTTCTATTGCTTCTCTTATAGTATAAAAATTACCTTTGCTTTTACTCATCTTTTCTCCTTCTACCATCACATAACCATTAACAGCAATTCCTTTAGGCATCTTTTCTTTGCCAAATACAGCATAATGATGGAAAAGCATCATAGTCAAGTGATTCTTTATCAAATCTTTGCCAGAAACTCTTAACTCAAAACCTTTCTCATACCAGTATTCAAATTCTTCGCGCATCTTTCTTAAAAGTTCAGTTGAAATGCCTGTTGTTTTGCTTACCTTTTTCTCGCTTCCCTTGCCCAAGAACACATAATCAAAAAATTCATCATTAAGTTTGTTCCAATCAATGCCGTACTGTTCAGGATTTTGCAAGTAATGAGCAATAGTGTAATAAGCCATATAAATAGTTGAATCACTCAAAGATTCTATAACTTTATCAGGCTCTATGGGAAATCTTGTTCCTAAACCTCTATCCCGTGTAAATGCCCAATCATGCAACCAATCAACCGCATCCAAAAAAACCTCACGAAGATTTTCAGGATAAAAATTCATATCTTTTACATGATCCTTGACAGCTCGTTTCCATTTTTCATCGCTATACTTTATAAACCATTGATCCTCAACAACCTTAACAACAGCAGGAGTCAAACACCTACAAACCACGGGTTCAGGTAAAACATAAAATTTTAATCTCACACCTCTCTCATTTAAGTAATTAATAATTTTTTCTTTTGCTTCACTAACTTTAAGTCCTGAAAACTCACCAAAAATAGGTTTAAGCTTACCTTCATGAAATTCTTTTTTATAAATTTCTTTGGTTAAAGCATCAAGCTTTTCTTTTTCTTTACTGCTTTTAACTCCTGCTTTTTCAACTGCTTCTTTTGCAGGAAACACCCCGTATCCTGGCAATTCAATTAGGCTTATAAGCTCCAACTTTTCCGCCTCTTTGCCTAAATCTAGCAAAGCAGCATAATCGTAAGGCGCATGTGCAGGTACAGACATAACAATGCCTGTACCTTTTTTAACATCAACGAAAGGAGCATGATAAATTTTAACTTTCTTGCCCGTGACAAGATTCTCAACTTCTTTATTTAAAAGCTCCTCGCCTTTTATTTCCTTTTCTACTTGGCAATCATAACCTTGATTTTCAAGTTCATGTAACGCGTGCTTAGCAATAATCCACTTCTCTTTGCCTTTTCTGCAAATAACATATTCTGCATCTTTATTAATCCATAAGTTGGTTACTCCCCATGTGGTTTCAGGTCTAAAAGTCATAGCTAAAAGATATGCATCACCCATCTTAAATTTGATAAGACTTACTTCTTCTGGCATCACGCCCTCTCCTTCTGCCCTATCGTGATCACCTAAAGCATGTTTACATTTAGGGCAGTAAACAACAGCATGCTTTCCCTTGTAAAGATAGCCTTTTTTATAAAGCAATTTATACTGCCATTGAATAAACTTATCATAAGGTAGATTTAGTTCGGTGGTTATGAAGCTCCTTCTCCAATCAGCGCTAAAACCTATTGCCTTTAAATCTTCTTTTGCGGCTTTAGAAAAAAATTCAACCCAGCGTTTAGGATCTTTAAATTTCTCTATGTCATTTATACCCATCTTTCTTAAAATTTCTATTTGCTTTGGTTCGCCTTCCCTTATTCTTTCAGCAGCAGCAACAATGGGCTGACCAGTAGCATGAAAGCCTTGAGCAAAAAGCACATTTTTGCCTTTAAGTCTTTGGTATCTTGCAGAAATATCTGCTTTTAAAGCAGTAAACAAATGCCCTATATGCAAATAACCATTAATATAAGGATAAGGAAAATTTACAAAGAATTTTTCCATGCCTTCAATAGGTTCTGCTTCAAACTCTTCTTTTAAGGCATATTTCTTAAACCGCTCGCTATAAACATCCATACACTAAAATAAATAAAGCAAAGTTTTATAAGGTTTTGAGCTTTTCATAAAACCAAGTTTATCCGAAAACTATATATCCTGATGCGAGGTTATTAAAATCATGGCTGATTATAGTAAGAAAACAACCAAAAAACACAAAGCCGAGCTTGCCATTAATTCTTTCTATGCTATAATTATTGTGGTTCTAAGTCTTGCAATATTACTGGGCTTATACATCAACA
>JAADEF010000077.1 GCA_013153555.1 Candidatus Nanohalarchaeota archaeon
GATGAATGTAAGAAAATTGAAGAATTAAAGAAAGATAAAAGTTATGGAGAAGTTATGGGTTCTTAATTCTTGGAAAGAAAAGGATAAGTTTATAAAAAACCTCTATAAAACCACAGACCTACAAAAACTTTTTAAATATAACTCCTTATCTAATATAATGTTGGCGGCCAAAGCGACGGGGAAACACCCGGTCCCATTCCGAACCCGGAAGTTAAGCCCGTCAGCGATGCCCTAAGTACTGCCCCACCGGGGGTGGGAACAGGGCGACGCTGCCAACGCCTATTCCTTCTTATATTCTCCTTATATCTTTCAATATTTGAAATCCGCTCTCATTCTAATAATTTAAAATCCTAACATGCTAGAAAATACTTTAAATAAACCGGTTTTTAATGCATAGTAGATACCTATCGCAATAAGCATAAAAATAGGGGAATATTTTATAGCATTTCTAGCTTTCCCTGTTTGTATAATTGAAATGAGCATACCTGCAAATACTGTCGTAATTATAATTGCTGCAACAGCAAAATATTCAAAAGCTTTAACATCGACTTTAGTATTTTTAAACTGAATAAAGCTCACTACATCATATTCATTAGTAAGATCTGTAAGGTCATTGCTCTGATCGCCCCACATTGTAGAAGTAGAGCTCACTAAAAAAATAGATATAGAAAATAAAGAAGGAGCTCCAATAACGCCTGCGAAAAATATAAAAATAATATACATAATAACACTGCTTTTAATTTCCTTTTGAAGCGTTTCCGTATTTCTAATGTCGTTAGCAGTTTCTTCCAATAATTTAGCTACGGCTCCCCCAGACCTCAACCCTTGAACTAGCAAGTTTATGGTTTTTTCAAAAATTTTAGATTTGATTTGACTTGCCAAATCAAAAAATGCATCTTCCACATCTTTACCTCCGTAAATCTCATATGCGGTTCTTTTAGTAAGTTCGCTTAATTCTCCAAATTCAGGTCTTGAAGCAAACAACAAAGCTTTATCTATAGTAAGACCTGATTTTATATTAGCAGAAGTCAAAATTAAAAAGTCTGGTAAAAACTGTTCTATTCTTTTTCTTCTACTATCTGCAACCAACATTAAAGCCAAATAAGGATTAATCATTGAAATTAAGAAAAACATAACTAACAGAATTAAATTAAGCCACCACCAACTTTTAATTATAACAAACAAATAGATAACCACGCCCAACAACATAACAAAATTAACAAGAAATACAATAGAAGCATATTTTTCCGGTGATCTTACTCCTGCATATCTTGCTTCTGATTCTATCATCTCACGATATTTAGAAGGAAATATGTAATAAATACGAGAAATCGTATCCCAAAAAGAAGGTTTCTCCTTTTCTATAGATTCTAACTTCTTCTTAATATCTTTTATTTCTTTCTTTTTGGACTGGTTGCGCTTAAACATCAGCAATTTCAGCACATTTCTCATATTTTCACATTTGGTCTTTTAGTTTTGATCATGTTCAAAAAACTCCATTGAAATATGATTAAAAAGAAGGCCATGCCTATAAAAAGCAAACTTGGGATATTAAACCCTACAAAAGATGAGATAATAACTAAAAAAGTAATACCCAATGATGGCATAATAACTGCCATCATCATATACATCAAAGTTAAAGGATTAAGCTGTTGACCGTAATTTTTAATAGATAGGATTTGATCTTTTATAATCTCGTTAACTGTATTCTCCAAAGGAGTTGTTATGTCTGTTCCTGTTTTCATGCTATTGAGTATTTGCCAAAATGCTTTTCTATATTTTTGAGAAGCACTTCTCAACACACTTTCTTCTAATGCTTTTATCTCACTATACCCTGAATTAATTTTCTTTATAATTTCTTTAAACTCTCTACTTATTTCTCCATAGCCTTTGGAAATGGAAACAAAACCTTGATAAAGAGGTACTCCTGATTTTATTTGAATAAGTAGATGTCTAAGGGCGTAAGGCAGTTCTTCCTCCATCATTCTAGCACGCCGTAAAGCAATAACTTTAGGTTTGTAAAGTGCTGAATAAAACATTAACAGAAATACAAACACAGATGCAAGCAATAACTTTAAAAAAACATAATTTTTTGTAAAAAACCATAAAGTTAGCATTGCAACAATAAAATAAAAAGTATTTATAGAAGCAACAAATAAACTGTAACTTATATGTTCTACTAAATTAATATCCCATTTAGCCTGATAAAGATATACTTTCAAATGTTTTAATGATTTTTCTAATTTTGCAGCAATAGGATAAAAATAAGATGCCTTTTTAAGCATAGCAGGAGAGGGTTGATTCATCATGAAGCACCTTCTTTTGACCAATATTCTTGTAGTTCCTTAAAAATGTCATCACCCAACAATTCCTGCAAATCTGCTTCAGCAAGTTTGGGTTTATTTACAAATCTCATCAAATAAGATTCATCTCGATAATATTCGGCAACAACCTTCCCTACGGAATTAATAGTTTTAATGCGGTTTCGTTGCATCCATTCCAGAATTTTTATTTTAGTTTGAAGTTCTTTTTCTATTTCCTCTTCACTCATTCCAGTATAAAGATGAATATCTTCATAGATACGATAAGATTTGTTAATTCTCTCTATTTTATCATCTTTTGCATTCCATCTATATATTATATTAAAAGTACTTTTTTCATCAGCAGGAATTATTTCAGCAACTTCTAAAGTTCGCCTAATTCCTAATCTCCTATGTCTAAACTGCACCACAATAAGATGAAGTGCACTTAAAACAGAAGGTGGTAAATCCATAGGAGGGTTAATTAATCTCTTAAACACTTCTTCCGCCTTATCGCCGTGAAAAGTAGCATAAGCACTGTGACCTGTTCTAATCGCTTCAAACATAACTTCTGCTTCTTTTTTCCTTCTAATCTCTCCAATAATTATTCTATCAGGCCTCATTCTCAGAGAATTAACTAACAAGTCAAGCATAGTAACCGCACCTTTTCCTTCGGCATTAGCTTCACGAGATGAAAAAGGTACCCAATGAAGGAAACTTGGTAAATTTATTTCTCTTGTATCCTCTATACTAATAATCCTATGATTGGCAGGCATAAAAGGCATTAACACATTAAGCATAGAAGTTTTACCTGACGCAGTACCTCCTGCAACCAAAATATTCATTTCATACTGAATAGCCATCCATAAAAAAGCAGCGACTTCTTTACTAAGAGTTTTATGCTCTATAAAATGAATAATAGTCCAAGGACTTCGTGAAAACTTTCTAATGGTCAAAGTATTTCCTTCGGTAGATATAGGAAATAAAGTGGCATTAACTCTATCACCAGTTGGAAGGTGTGCATCCATTAAAGGATTGAGATTAGTTATCTGCCTCCCTACTCTTCTTCCTATTGAAGATGCAAAATTATAAATTTTCTCTTCACTTTCAATCCATATGTTTGTTTTAACCCATCCAAATCTTTTATGATATACCCATACAGGTTCTTTATGGCCATTAACCACTATCTCCTCTAAATTCGCATCATTCAACAAAAGTTCTATGTCTTCTAACCCCAACATCTCATGCAACAAAATACCGCTTAAATATCTTTTTTCTTTCTCATCCATATATGGCAGATATTTTTCCATCAAAGTAAGAATTTTATTCCTAAATTTCTCCTTTACTCTATCGTAAGCAGAAGGATCTATAAATTCCCTAACACTCAAATCAATTTCGTGAATAAGTTCCTCTTTGATGGTTTCCAATATTGCTTTTAACGCAATACTTACTTCTTTCCGACTTAAAATATACAAAGGCACATATTCTTTCTCGTACCTCCTAATCTCTACCTTAGCAACAACATCATCTGCTTCAAGCTCATAAGAATCTAAAAGCTCTGATTTATCCTGACGAGAAGGTTTA
>JAADEF010000035.1 GCA_013153555.1 Candidatus Nanohalarchaeota archaeon
AACATAAAATACTATCTGAAAAACATGAGAATTTAGGAATAGAAATGAAAGTAAACCTACAATTAGATAAAAATATTAACCTCATAGGTAAAATAGACAGATTAGTAAAAATAAAGGATAAAACCCTTTTAATAGACTATAAAACATCTAAACCTCCAAAAAATACAGATGCTTTCTCGTTAATCAAAGGTACAGAACAGCTTTCCCTATATGCTTACATTTTAGAGAAACATCACGGCATAAAAATAGATAAAGCCATACTATGGTACTTGGAAAATAATAAAGTAGTGGAAGCTGAAACAGAGGATATTTCTAAAATAATTTACAAAATAAAAGATGTATTTGAAAAAATAACGGAAGGTATTTTTACTCCTAATCCTAGTGCAACCTGTAAAAATTGTTCTTATAAACTCATTTGTAAATATTGGCAAGGCGTTGGAAAAAAAGAAGAATAATAATATATGGAAGTTAGATAAAATAAGAATAATATGGTCCTCAAACTCAAAGTAAAAAATTTACCAATCTATGGAGCAGAAAATCATGCATTTCTCCACTGGAAAGATGGAAGAAAACTAAATCTTTTAGGAGGAGAAAGGATAAAAGTAAGCACTCGTTTCAAATCTAAAACATACATTGTCAAAATAGACAAAGAAGGTAATTTAGTTAAAGAAGGGGAAATAGTGCTTAGTCAAACATCCGCTAGCACCAAAACATATTTTAAAGACGGCTGTATAGTACAAGTAAAACCCGTAGAAAGCCCAAAATCAAAACACATAATTAAGAAAAAAATAGAAGGTAAAGAGCTTTCATCTGCTGAAATCAAACAGCTCGTAGAAGACATCTACTATGATAGGTTGGATAAAATAGAACTCGCAGGATTCATAACTGCAGTATACATACAAGGATACAGTATTAGAGAAACTACTGCCTTAACCAAAGAGATGTATAAATACGGAGATAGGATTACCTGGCCGTTTCACTGGAAAATAATGGACAAACACTCCATAGGAGGTGTTCCAGGAAACAGAACAACACCTTTGGTAGTAAGCATAGTTGCATCAACTGGATTAAAAATTCCAAAAACATCAAGTAGAAGTATTACATCTCCTGCCGGTACTGCAGACACTATAGAGGTTGTTGCTCCGGTAGAGTTTTCAGCAAACGAAATAAAAAGAATAGTTAAAAAAACCAACGGATGTTTGGTGTGGGGCGGTGCATTAGATTTGGCTCCTGTAGATGATAAGCTTATAAGAGTAGAGCATCCGCTCTCCTTAGATCCAGAAGGACAAGTTATTGCATCTATTCTTTCTAAAAAGAAGTCTGTTGGTAGTAAGTATGTTTTAATAGACATTCCTTATGGCGAAGGTAGTAAAGTAGAAACTCTTCAAGAAGCAGAAATGATGGCTGAAAAGTTTAAAATAGTGGGTGCTAAAGTAGATATGGTTGTTGAATCAGTTATAACAAAAGGAGATGAGCCTATAGGAAGAGGTATAGGGCCTGTATTAGAGATGATTGATATTATTGCTGTACTTCACAATCGTGGTCCTTCTGACTTAAAAACTAAAGCTTTAGAACTGGCAGGTCAAATTCTTCAAATGGGTGGTAAAGGAGATATTGAAACTGCAAAACAAATACTTCAACAAGGCAAAGCATATAAAAAGTTTAAGGAAATCATCGAAGCACAAGGAGGTAGTTTACACAAAGCATTTACAGATATGTTGGGAACGGCAACTTATGAAGTAAAAGCAGATCAAAAAGGATACATCACCCACATAAGCAATAAATTAATAGCAGAAATAGCCAAAAGAGCTGGTGCTCCTTCATTCAAAGGTGCTGGAGTTTATCTTTATAAGAAAAAAGGTGAAGCAGTTAAGAAAGGTGAAGTACTATTTAAAATTTATGCACAAAATGAAAAGAAACTTGATTATGCATTAGAAGTGCTTAAAAAAGAAAATCCCTATCGCATTACTCAAAAACAGGCTTATATAGTTGAGAAAGTTTTTTAAATGAGTAAAAACAATAATTATAATCCGAGGTGATAAAATGAGCAGTTCGAAAGATACTAAAAAATCCAAAAAAAGATTGGATGTCAACAATATCAAAGAAACTTTAAAAACCATAGATTTAGATGAATGGAAAGATAAAGCAGAAGAGAAAAAAGAAGAAATTGAAGAATTTGTTAAAAAGAAGCCGTTACTGAGCGTGTTAATTGCCTTAGGGGCAGGCATAGTCATAGGAAAAATATTAAGGGATTAAGATGAGCTCATATAAAAAGAAAATAGGGGGTAGTTTAATCAAGGTGATATTATTGGCAGTTATAGGACTGCTAACTAAAAAAATTAAAAAATATGTCATCAAGCTAAGTATTGGCATTATGTTTCTTATATTTGGTACTTATTATTTAATCGATGGCACCATAAGAGTGCTAGCAGAAAATTTAGGTATAAACTTAGAGCATTTAAGAATCATTACAGGCATAGCTCTGCTAATAGGAAGCTACATCGTGCTGAAAAGTGCCAAATAATCTTCTTTTATTTTTTACATTTTTCAGGTATAAACACTTCCTTATGATTTAAATGGGATTTAATAACTTCACAAAATTCGCATAAATAGCTAAAACGCCTAGGATTTGAAGAATTTTTAGTTAAGTCTTGTGCTATGCGTGGAATCATTTTTTCTATTTCCTCGAAAAAAACAATTTTCTTAGTTCTTCCTCGGGCATTTTTCAAATACTGAGAAACTGCTGCTTGAGTTATGCCTAAAAGTTCGGCAATTTCCTCTTGTTTATAACCCATTCCATAAAAAAGATAATGGGCTAATTTTTGCCTAATCGTTGGAAAATATTTTTTAGACATGTGTTCGCAAATTAATTCCATATAACACTGTTATATCTTAACATTTTAAAAAATATTCCTTAAAACATAACATTATGGAAGAAGAATTAATTGCCATAATACCTGCTGCAGGTAAAGGTACTCGTCTAAAACCGCTTACTGATTTTATTCCTAAAGAGCTTTTAATTCTCGGAGATAAACCCATATTAGGGCATATATTAGAAACACTTAAACCTGTGCCTTCTATAAAAAGAGCTTGTTTAGTGGTTGGTCACAAAAAATCAACCATCATAGATTATGTAAAAGACGGTTCTCAATTTGATTTAGAAGTTGATTATGTCTATCAAAGCGAAAGAAAGGGTTTAGGTCATGCTATATACATTACCAGAAACAAAGTACCCGATAATAAGCCTTTATTCGTATATTTAGGCGATACCATCATTTATCCTCCACAAGAAATAATTGAAATGATCCGCACATACTATGAGTTAAAAAAACCATTTGCATTAATCATGGTAGAAGAAGTAGAAGATCCTGAAAGGTATGGGGTAGTAAAAGTTGAAAAAATGAATGGTCATCTTAAAATCACAGACATGTATGAAAAGCCCACAGATCCTTCTCTAAAAAAAGAATATATGAACGAGAATGGTAAGTGGTTGGCTATAGCCGGCGCATACATCATTAGAAACCGCATTTATGATTACTTAGAAAACACACCACCTGGAAAAGGTGGAGAGATACAGCTCACAGATGCTCTTAAAAATGCGGTTAAAGAAGGAGAAAGGGTATTTGCTTATGTTCTAAAAGGAACTAGATTAGACATAGGAACTGTGCAAAGCTACATTGAAGCTCAAAAATGGTGGATAAATAACTTATTAAAAGTTATGGAAAATAAATAAATTAATGACTAAAAAAAGGTGATAAAATGGGTCCTGTAAGTAAAATGATATTGGGTGTAATAATAATAGCCCTGGGAGTTGCATGGTATGTA
>JAADEF010000020.1 GCA_013153555.1 Candidatus Nanohalarchaeota archaeon
AACTAGAAACAATTTCCGTACTATTATCTCTAAAATTGTTTCGTCTTACTCTATTATTCAAGCATATGACAAAGATCGAAGAATAGAAATAAATGCAGATAATTTGATAAATTATGTAAAAGTATTACCTTCTTATAAATCTTACCATAAGGTAAAACCTTTGTTTGATCTTACGAATTTGCTTTCATCCTCTAAATATGCTGTTATACATCTCATTAATGGAGATAAAGCCTATGTTGTCTTAAACAACTACCAACATAAAGAATTAAACGATGCCGTGATTTTTGTATCGGCTGATGGAAAAGAAACTTGGTGGATTAGTAAGAATTAAAATTAATATAAATTATTAAGCGTTATATAATTTTATTATGAGCGCTCTTGATGTGACTCAAAAAGCAATAGCTCTCAGTAATGAACAAAGAGAAATTTCAGTAGCAGAATTTTTTGAGAAAAACAGACACCTATTAGGCTACAATACCTTGCAAAAGGCACTGCTTACGGTGGTTAGAGAGGCAGTAGATAATGCTTTAGATGCATGCGAATCAGCAGACATACTGCCTGATATTTATGTGGAGGTTCAAGATTTAGGTGAACAAACTTATAAAGTGATTGTGGAAGATAATGGTCCGGGTATAAAAAAGGAAAATGTACCTTATGTGTTTGGTAAACTGCTTTTTGGAAGCAAATTCATGAAGCTTATGCAGACGCGGGGACAGCAGGGTATAGGTATCAGCGGGGCAGTTCTTTATGCTCAATTAACCACAGGCAAACCAGCAAAAATCTATTCCAAAATAGGAGATGGCAAAGTTTATGTGGTTGAGCTTGCAATAGATATTGAGAAAAATCAGCCAGATATACTTTCTGAGGATGTATTAGATGGGCATGGACACGGAATAAGAATTGAGCTGATTTTAAAGGGAAAATATGTGAGAGGAAAGCAAAGCATTTTAGAGTATTTGAAGGAAACAGCAATTATGAATCCTCATGCAGAAATAAGACTTGTTGAACCTGACGGCAACATGATAAGATTTGAGCGAGCAGTTAATGAGCTTCCTGTAAAGCCAAAAGAGATTAAACCTCATCCTCATGGTATAGAGTTGGGCGTACTGATGAGAATGTTGTCTAATAGCTCTAGTCGAACATTATTAAGCTTTTTGATGAATGAATTTTCTCGTGTAGGTAAAAAAAGTGCCTTAGATATAATAGCTAAAGCAGGATTAGAAGCAAATGCTAAACCTTCTTCACTTACGCGATTGGAAGCAGAGAAGTTGCTTAAAGCAATGCATAAAGCTTTACTTCCTGCACCTCCTACTGATTGTTTAAGTCCTGTGGGAAAAGAAGCAATTATACAAGGATTAAAGAAAGAGCTTCTTCCTGAGTTTACTGCTGCTGTTTCTCGCAAACCCAAAGTTTATAGGGGATTTCCTTTTTTAGTGGAAGTGGGTTTAGCTTATGGAGGTAATATAAAACAAGAAAATGCAAAGCTTTATAGATATGCGAATAAAGTTCCACTGCTGTATGAGCAAGGAGCGTGTGCTTTAACGAAAGCATTTTTAGAAGTTGATTGGAGAAGATATGGGCTTAAAAAGGCATCTAATGGTTTTCCTGAAGCTCCTTTAATTGTTTCTGTACATTTCGCATCAGTATGGGTGCCTTATACTTCTGAAAGTAAGGAAGCCATTTCCTCTTATGATGATATTATTAAAGAAGTGAAGCTTGCATTACAGGATGCTGCACGAGAACTTCAAAAATATCTATCTAAGCTTCATAAGGCTTCTTATAGTAAGGAGAGAAAAAGCAAATTTGAAAGATATGCTGTTGAGATTGTAGAGGCGTTAAGTATTTTGAGCAATGAAAGCAAAGAGAAAATTCAAGATCTTATGACAAGACTGTTAAAAACACATATCAAAGATTATAAAGAAGAAATTGAAAAGCTTCAAGATAAGGATTATTTAAGTGCAGTGAAGCAAAACGATACTCCTTTATCTAATCAAGAGGATTCAAATGATCATCACAGCACTCAGGCATCAGGGCAGAAGAAAGATGATTTTGAAGAGGAGATTGATGCACTTATTGAAGATGTGAAAAAAAGAAAAGAACTTAACTTATTAGATTATGCGAAATAGGGGAATTTTATGGATGCGAAGAAAATAGTGGAAAAGCTTGAAAGCATAGGAAAGGATATTGTTAAGCAATTAGAGCTTAATCAAAATCCTTATTTAGAAATTCCAGAAAGATCTTTAGATAATGTTTATTTTGATAAAGAAACAGGTCTTATTAAGTTGGGTTCAAAAAAACAAAAAAGATATTATCTTAACTTATCGCAGGCTAAGAAGTTTATGCAAACTCTATTGGTTGCGAGTAAGATAAAGTGGCTGTTAGAAGAGGACAAACCATCTTTAAGTATAAGACAACTTTACTATTTATTGAAGCACACTATTCCAGGAAGTAAAGAAAATACTTTTGATACGCAGGATGAGACCGATCCTATTGTAGAGGATGTAGAGGTTATGTTGGATGTGTTAAGGGAAAATTTAAGGCTTATTGCAACACCTAACGGCGTGTTAGCAGGAGATTTGATAGTAGAAGATAAAACAGGAGATATACTTGATTACACTAAAATGGGTTCGGCTGGGGGAGCAATACCGCCTATTGTTGAAGACGAATACTTCCATATTAAAGAAATTAATGTTGAGTATGTGTTGGTTATTGAAAAATATGCTGTTTGGAATGTTCTTAATCAGCAAAAGTTCTGGAAAAAGAACAATTGTTTGATTATTACGGGTAAAGGACAGCCTGCGAGGGCAGAAAGAAGGCTCATACATAGATTGGCTTATGAGTATAATTTGCCAGTGTATGTGTTCACAGATATGGATCCATGGGGGTATTATATTTATTCTGTTTACAAGCAAGGAAGCATAAATTTGGCGTTTTTTTCAGAAAAAGCAGGCACGCCAAAAGCCAAGTTTTTAGGATTTCAAACCGCAGATGTGAAGGAGTTTGATATGCCTCAATCAAGCTTTATTAAAATGAAAGATATTGACTATAAAAGAATAAAGGAGATGAAAAAATACGCCTGGTTCCAAAATAAAGAATGGCAGAAAGAACTTACAAATTTAGAAAAATTTGGACACAAAATAGAACAGGATGCTTTGGTAAGTAAGAGCATTGAATTTACCGCAGAAACTTATCTTCCAACTAAAATAGAAAATAAGATGTTTTTACCCTAATTAGCTGTTGTGTTAGGGGCACTAGTATCTTCGCGCAACTCATATTTCTCTAATAAATGATGATAAATTAAAAATGCAGTATCTTTGTCTAACATGTATTTTTTATCAACTCTAAAAGGAAGTAAAGAAAAATCTTTTAATATATCTAATTTACTTAACAAATTTATCAACTCGTCTACATCTTTTTTATACTGCTGATAATCTATTCCTAATTTAGGTATGTGTTGTGTATATTTTTCTACAAGTTTTGAATGATAAGATCTTTGGAACAAAGGTACAAGTTCTTTTGATAAGTCCATTATTTGAGGAGATAAAGCATAGCTGCAAGAGGTTATAACTGCTTTCTCTAATTCAGGATTGCTTTTTATTTCCTTCTTTTTAAGCTTTGTTTTTAAAGGCAAAATTTTACCTAATTCTTTTTGATAGTAATTTGTTAGAGGGGAGAAACCTTTTTTAACAGTTTTTAAAGCATAAACCATTAAATCAACTACAAGTGCGGT
>JAADEF010000068.1 GCA_013153555.1 Candidatus Nanohalarchaeota archaeon
ATCCTAATACGCATATAAAAGACATCATCATACCTTTCTTTTTTACCTTTTTCTGTGATTTTAGCATAAGTGATGGTTTTTGCTTCTATTTGCACAAATTTTCTTTTTCTTAAATGCTCAATATCTTTCTCGTTTATCTTTTTGCCATGCTCTATTTGGCGTAGCAAATCCTTTTCTCTTAAATCAATTTCAGGATTTTGAAGTTTTAGAATGCCTTTGTCAATAGTTATGGCTCCTTTATTTTTAGCCCATGCAATTGCTATTTCTTTTTGAGGTATGATGATGTCTTTTATATGCGTATTAGGATGTTTTTTTAAGTAGTTAACAAGATTTTCTTCGGGTAGAGATTCTAATGCTTTTTTTCCTTCTTTGGTTAAAGTAATGAGAACCTCGTCCTGCTCCCACATATCTGCCAATTCTTTTTCTTTAAGCTTTAAAATCGCCCTTACAATACGGGATTGATCTTCTTTAAGTGCTTCTGCAATTTCAGCTATTTTTGCTTTTTCCTTTTCCTTCAAGTATTGAAGTATTTTATGCTCCAAAGGAGTTAAAGCAGTCATAATGGAATATGATAATATAAAATTTTAAATAATGATGGATGATGCAGGTATTTGTTTTGAAATTTAAGAGTTAAACGAAGTAGTGATAACACAAATTATATATAGGAAGGAAGCATACTCTTAAATTAGAGGGAGGTAAATATGACAGACTATAAGAAAGTAAGTAGTGAGGAATTGATGGATGAACCTTTATTGGTAGAGGAAGATGAATCTAGATCTAAAAAGAGAAAAGAAAAAGAGTTTATTGCTAGTTAAATTTTTTTCTGTTTTATTTATTTCTTTTATTCTTGCGCATTATTTGGAAAACGCATTCATAGACACGAGTATGTTGCAGGTTTTTACTGCAAAAGTTCTGGCATATTTATTGGGAGGAGAAGCACAAGGTGCAATGATTGTTCTACCTCAATATCATCTTTATGTGCAAATAATTAGAGACTGCATAGGGTGGAAAACTTTGTTGGCTTTAATTTCTTTATGGCTTATTATTCCTTTAAAGGCAAAAACCCGAATTTTTTTAATTGCGGTTTCTTTTCCACTGGCTTTTTTTATTAATTTGCAGAGGATTATGTGGGCAGTTACACTCTACGCAACCTTTGGTGGATCTTATTCTTTTTGGGATGAATGGGCATTTAGGGTATTGAATGGATTTTTTATAGCATTAGCAGGTTATTTAGTATATAAAAACATTTCTACTCATAAAAAGTAGTTTTTTAAATAATGTAGTTGTTTATTTCCTTCTATGCGCAAAAGAATGACTTTTTTGCACGAAAAAGAGTATTATGCTTATTGGATGCGCTTAATTGAGCTTGAAAGACAAGAAGAAATGAAATTTCACAAGAAGGAAATAGAGCGGTTAAAAGGAATTGAGCGGGAGAAAAAAGGGAGAGCAATAGTAGGATTAAGATATTCTAAAATGACTAGAGATAATTTAGGAAAGTATTATGTTTATTTGAGAAGAGATAAAGAAATTAGGAATACAGAGATAAAAGCAGGAGATGTTGTGCTGGTAAGTCACAAAGATCCTTTGAAAGAGCCAAGTTTAACAGCAACCGTCTATTATGTAGGTAAAAATTATGTTATATTGTTTTTTGAAAAAAAGCCGTCATCTAAGTTTTTTAAACGAACTTTGCGCATAGACCTCTATGTTAATGAAACCACTTATGCAAGAATGAAAGAGGCACTTCTCAAAGTAAAGAAAAAGGACATCTCTTATCCGTTAGATGTGTTGTTAGGACATAGAGAGCCTTTAAAATTAAAAACTCAGCAAACAATTAAGTCTTTTCCTTTTTTTAATAAAAATTTAAACGAAGTTCAAAAAAGAGCAGTTATTAAAGCAGTGAGGGAAGAAAAAGAACTTTTTTTAATTCATGGTCCGCCAGGAACTGGTAAAACTACAACATTAGTGGAAATTGCTTTACAGCTTGCGGAGAGAGGAAATAAAGTTCTCATATCTGCTGATTCTAATACTGCAGTGGATAATTTTTTAGAAAAACTGCTTCAATACAGGCAGGATGGTGTGGTGAGAGTAGGCAACATTACAAGAATATTTGATAATTTACTGCCTTATAGTTTAGATTATCAGGTTAATGAACTTTTAAATAACATTAAGGAACTTAAGGAGCTGTACTCTAAGGCAGATAAATTGGAGCTTCAACTTTCTAAATATGTTAAACCCACGCCAGGAAACCGCAGGGGTTTGTCATTAGAAGAGATTGTGGAGCTTTCTAAACGGGGGAAAGGTATAAGGGGCATTTCTTCTAAAAAAATGAAAAAAATGGCCAAATATATTGAGCTTAATAAAGAGCTTTCTGCTGTTAAAAACAAGATTAACGAATATAAAAATAAAGCATTAAGGGAAGTACTTGACAGATCACATATAGTATTTTCTACAAATTCCACAGCAGGAAGTGATATTTTAAAAGATGAGGATTTTGATGTGGTTATTATTGATGAGGCAACACAAGCAACAGAACCTTCTTCTCTTATACCTCTTATTAAGGCTAAAAAAGCCATATTAGCAGGAGACCACAAGCAACTTCCTCCTACTATTTTAAGCATGAAGGCTAAAGAAGAGGGCTTGGAAGTGAGCTTATTTGAACGAATGATAGAACTTTATAAGACTCATGCAATTATGTTAAAGATACAGTATCGGATGCATGAAGAGATTATGAAGTTTTCTAACAAGTATTTTTATGGAGGGGAGCTTATTGCACATCCTATTACTTCTTATGAGTTAAAGGAAATGCCTGTGATGTTCATAGATGTTGACGGAGAGGAAGAGCAGAAAAAAGGAAGCACCTCTTATTTTAATAGAGAGGAGGCAGAAAAAGTAAAGGAGTTAGTAGAATACTTTCTAAATTTGGGTTTTGATGAAAAGGATGTAGGAGTTATTACGCCTTATGAAGATCAGGTGGAACTTATTAAAAATATGCTTAAAGATCATCCCGGAGTGGAGGTAAGCACAGTGGATGGCTTTCAAGGAAGAGAAAAAGAAGTAATAATATTGAGTTTGGTTCGTGCTAATAAAAAAGGAAACATAGGTTTTTTAAAGGATCTTAGAAGGTTAAATGTGAGCTTGACCCGTGCAAAAAAGCATTTAGTGATAATAGGAAATAAAAAAACTTTAAGGGGGTATCACCCTCTTTATAATGAAATCACAGCTTCTGATGATAAGAAGTAAGAGTAGGAACGACGCATATATTATAAGTGGTTTTAGGATCAATTTTTTCATGCGTTAATTCTTCTATTTTTGCATCGGCATATTCGCGTTTAAGAGATTCAATAAAACTTTCTTCTTTTGATGAAAGCCATTGTTTGTATTTTTCAGCCACTGACTTAGGAGGTAGCCCTTCAATATAATAGGGGGTGTATGTGAGAGGGAACGGAAATCTCCTATCTTGTAGAAAATGGTAGGGATCAAGACGTATTCCTATTTCTTTAAGCTTTTCTTTTACTTCTGTCTGTGATATAGTTCCAGCACTTCCTTTGAGGCCAAACACTATTTTTTCTTTTTCATCTAATGATATATCTTCAGATTTTAATTTTTTTATTTCAGAAAGATCATCTACATATATAAAATAACCGCCTACACCTATGTCCTTTA
>JAADEF010000071.1 GCA_013153555.1 Candidatus Nanohalarchaeota archaeon
TAAACATGTTACAGAAGTTCCAAAAGTTTCTGAAGTAGGACAATTAGCAGTAATAGTAGAAGTATAAGTATTTACTTCTAAAGGTTTAGAAATACTTACACTACTTGATAAAATGTTTCCACCTTCATTAATTCTTAATATTAAATTATTATGATGAAAATAGATGCGAAATGTGGTATGTTTGTGGAAGTTATTATGATGGTACTACTATTGGTGTTGAAGCTGTATGTGTGGACGTTTAATTAATTTAAAACTTCCTTCTCATTTCTTTTTTATGGCAAATAATTTATACCCTTCTCATATAAATTATAAAGATTTAGGCTTTAAATGTGGTTTGGAGATTCATCGAAGGTTTAAAGGCAAAAAACTTTTTTGCGGTTGTGACGCTCACGCATTTGATAAAAATATAAAGGAAGAAGGCAGAATTTTGAGAGAGCTTCGTGTTTCTGTATCAGAGGAAGGGGAAGTGGATAAGGCAGCATTATCTGAATTCAAAAAAGGGAAGTATTTTGAGTATGTGTATTACGAGCAGGGGAATTGTTTAGTTGAGTTAGATGAACAGCCACCTTATCCTCCAAATCCAGAATTAGTTAAAAAAGCATTGAAAATTTCTCAAATATTAAAATGTGCTATTCCTAACGAAATAATCTTTATGCGTAAAATTGTGGTTGATGGCAGCAATACCTCTGGTTTTCAGCGTACTGCTTTAATAGGTATGAATGGAAAGCTTAATGATAAAGTAGGTATTGAAACTATATGTTTAGAAGAGGAAAGCGCTCAAATCTTGGAAAGATCAGAAAAAAAGGATGTATATGATTTAAGGAGATTAGGTATAGGGCTTATTGAAATAGCCACCACTCCTACAATTACAGACCCTCAACATGCATATAAAACAGCAAAGCAGTTAGGAGATCTTCTAAAATATTCTTTCTACTTCCAAAGAGGTTTAGGAAGTATAAGACAAGATTTAAACATTTCTATTCAAAAAGGTGCAAGAGTTGAAATCAAAGGAGTTCAGGATCTTGACCTCATTCCTAAAATTGTAGAATATGAAGTAATGAGACAGCTATCTTTGTTAAAGTTTAAAGAGCTTTACTCTTTGAAAGATGAAGATTTCAGTGATTTAGAAGAAATCTCATCCGTCTTTGAGAAAAGCAATTCACGATTATTTAAGGGAAAGAAGGTATGGATGTTCTATATTAAAAATGCTAAAGGCATGTTTTCTTTAAAGCTTAATCCTGTACAGACTTTAGGAAACGAGGTTGCAGGTTATGTTAAAGCCACCACCAAAGCCAAGGGGTTTGTTCATACTGACGAGGATTTGAGCAAATACCGCATACAACAAGAAGTAAACAACTTTATTCAACAAAACCCAGATCATCTTTATATATTTGTTATTGGTGAAAAAGCAATAGCAGAAGATGTGAGACATGCTATTAAAACCAGATTATTAGATTTTATGAAAGGTGTTCCTGAAGAAACAAGAAAAGCATTAGAAACAGGAGCAACATCTTATTTACGGCCATTACCGGGAGCAGCAAGAATGTATCCTGAAACTGATGTTTTGCCCATACCTGTGAATGAAAGCTTACTAAAACAAGTAGAATCCATACCTTTCAAAAGCTACGACTCTTTGAGAGAATTGCTTAAAAATTATATTTCTAATGAAGAGTTATTAAAGCAGTTATTGAATTCTCCTTATTTAGAGTATGTGGTAGATTATTTTGAAGATCTAAAGAGGCATATGGAAAAAGCAGTAAAGCTACTTTTAAGTGAGGTTAGAGGTAAAGAAAGAGAGTATGGATTTAGGTTTATGGATTTGTTGCCTCATTCACATAAAGTCATTAAATCCCATCTTGATGGATCATTAACAAAAGAAGGTGTGAGTTTAGTTTTAAGGGAGCTTCAACATTCTAATGCTTCTTTAACCTCTTTACTAAAAAAATATCATAAAAAGGAAGTATCTGAAATATTAAAAGAAGTAGAAGGTATGGACTTTAAAACAGCGATGAAATATGTTAGAGACCATTACGAAGGTTTAGTAGATATGGGCGAGATAGCCAAATATTTGAGGAGATAATATGATTTTTAACTTTTATGAATCACAGGGCATATTGATTGATGCAGGACCTCCTTCTTATTATAAAAATGTGATGAATCTTCTTAATCAATCAGGAATAAAATTAATCATCATAACTCACGGACATTATGATCATTATGGTTCTTTAAGCAGAGCTTTAAAAGAAGTCAAATGGAAAGGCAAAGTATTAGCACATGAGCAGGACATTGATTTTATAAAAAAGGGACAAAATGCCCCTGTAAAAAAAGTATCTCAACTACCTAAATTAACCGCAAAGTTCTACATGAAAGGGCTAACTCCTCTTAAAAACATTTCTGCTGTGAAGAAAGATATGTCTTTATATGATGATTATGGGATTGAAGCAGAGATTATTCATACTCCTGGTCATACAGATGGATCTATAAGCGTAGTTTTTAAGGATAAAGCGTATATAGGGGATTTATTAAGAGGAAGTTTTATAAGATCTAATAAACCATCCTACCCGTGGGCATATCAAGATCTGGAAAAAATAAAAGCATCTATACAAAAACTTTCATCTTTTTTAGATGAGGATGCTGTGCTTTATCCAGGACACGGTAAGCCATTTAAAATGAAAGATGCTACTGCTCTTTTATAGCTATGGCGCTTTCTCCTGCATGCCAGCTTTTTCTCGGGCGCATTCTTACTTCGTATATTCTTTCAGAATTATCATCTAAAATAATGGCAGATCCTTTTTCTCGGGGCATTGCGTCAAAATAATCAGCTAAATCATATCTTTGATATGTCTGCATGATTTCAGAAAGAGCATGTATGTCTTTTTTAGCTGTAAGCCTATGAGCAATTACTAGATCTGCTTGCGAAATTGCTTCTGTGTTAAGCTTATAAGGCATTTGTGTTGCAACAACTAAGCTAACTCCTGGCTCCCTCCCTATTTTAATTATTTGAAGTAAAGGTAAGGTAGCAGCATTAGATCCCTGAGCGGGGAGAAATTGATGTGCTTCATCTATGAGCATCCATGTTACAGGAACATAATCTTTATAGGTGCTTCTTAAATCCTCGCCATACACTTTTTCTTTTTCTTCTATTTTTCTGCTTTCTATTCTGTACATAAGTAGTTTACGTGCCAATATGCCTACTACTAAACTTCTAGTACTCCACCCCCCTAATTCTAATCCTAGTTGACTTATGTCTAATATATTGATGCGGTTTGGCATTATTATTTTTCTAAGAGGAGGAGCTTCTTCACTAAACACACCCCATTTTTTAGCTCTTTCTAATTTACTTATTACAACTTTTGCATAAGAATCATTTTCAAAAAGTTCTTGAGCTTTTTCAATCATATCCTCAATATTATATGATTGATTTTTCAACTCATCTAATATTTTATCTAAAATTAATGCATGCTCACTATTTTGATCACAACCAAAAAGATAACACCACTCTTCAAAGTTTATTTCTTTAGGATGTATGCTGAACAGCTGATCATATTCTATATCCATTTCCAAATATTTTTTTTCTAAACTTTGAGGAATTATGAGATTGGTTGGATAGCCTTTTGGTTCTAAGCCCCATTCTAATAATAATTTTTTATCTTTTTTGTT
>JAADEF010000057.1 GCA_013153555.1 Candidatus Nanohalarchaeota archaeon
AACCACTTCTTTGATAAGTACTTCTCTTTTCTCCACACTGACTTTCTTTGTTTGCTCATCTATTTTCACAATAACATAGTTCCCTTTTCCTTTACTTTTCTCTAATTCTTTAAAGTTAGAAGGATAAAGATGCCCGGGGTAAACAAAAGTTTTTTCTTCAAAAGTTTTTTCTTCGTATTTATGGATATGCCCGGATGCGTAGTAATCAAAATTCTTAGGTAAAAGATTATAAGGAATAGAAGGAACATTTGCAAATTCTTTGGAAGTTAAACCTTCTACTGCGGAATGCATCACAAAAATATTAATTTTATCTTCATTTAAAGGAATAGGTAATAAGTTTTCATACAATTCTCTTTCTAATCCATTTTTTTTACCCATCATACCGTAAATAACTACTTTTTCATTATGACAAGTAGGTTGAAGAAGGATCTTCTCGTTTTCCTCTTTCCCTTTAGCCACATTTTCACATAATCCTGCTTCATCCAATACATCTATGATGCTTAATTCATCTTTAGAATAATCATGAGAGCCAGGAACAACATAAACTTTAATGCTTTGCTCTACGAGTTCTTTAAATTTCCTTGCAGCTAAGCGCATAGATTCCAAAGAAGGCATACTTGTGTGAAATAAGTCTCCTGCAATTATAACAAAATCTACATTCTCTCTAATAACTTCATCAATGGTTTTGGAAAAAGCTAAAAGATTTAAGCGTTTAAGTTCTTCTTCTCTCCAAGCATCCAAATGCACATCAGCAAGATGGGCAAACTTCACCATATCTATCAAATATTAATATAAACTTATTAAAAAATATAGAAAACATAAATTGCCGTTAATTAAAGGGTGTGTTTACATACAAAATAATAAAGGGATTTTAAACAAGATTTTATGCCTTCTTTTCTCTTTTTCTCAAAATATTTTTTTATACTTTGTAAATTAATTTTATCGAAAAATTTTTCCAAATACTCTGGAATAAGTTTGTTCTTAAAAGTAGGCACATCATAAAACCAAAAAGCCACTTTCTGATTATCTCCAGGAATTCGAAAAGTATATGTGCCTCTGCGAGTTTGTTGTAAAAGATTGCAATCGTATCCGCAAGAAGGAGAAGCATCAGTAAACTGCATAAGAACATCATATACTTTACCAACTAATTCAGTATAAATGCTTGAAAGTTCATCTACTTTATCTTTTCCTAAAGATTCTTTCATGGTTTCTAATGGTAAATTAAAATAAAACAATATTGCCCTATCAACATCATCTCCATCATACGGGTATTTTTGAGTGTGAAGTTCCTCTAACAGATAAAGAATATGTCGCTTTAATTCCTTATTGCCTGGTTTAGGATCATGCTTTAAACTAAATTTGATTATCTCTGCCATATATATTTACTTTTTTCATAAGGTTTATAAAATCAACCTATTTATAAATGATGTTCTATTTAATAAAATATGATTAAAAAACTGAAAAGAGGATTCATGATAAAAAACAAAATAATATTAGATGGCAATAAAGAAGCAGATAAGATGTTGTTCATTTCTCATGCTCATGAAGACCATCTTCCTTCCCGAAAAACAGATACTGCCATAACTTCTGCAATAACTAAGGAAGTAGCAAATACAAGAAAAAGCAGAAAAATCATTAATCACATATGCGATGTAGAAGAAATTAAGTTACATAATGCAGGCCATGTACCTGGAGCAAAAATGATTTCATTTACAATAGATGAAAAGAAATTTTTATATACTGGGGATTTTTCCACAGAAAAAACACCTCTTTACGAACCTGCTAAACCTGTAAAAGCAGATGTGTTGATCATTGATGGAACTTATATTTCAGAAGAATACATCTTTCCATCACAAAAACAAGTAATAAAAGAACTTGTAGATTTATTGAAGGATAATAAGCTCAACTATGTATTTGCCTACTCCTTTGGTAAAGCTCAAACAATTGCTTATTGGCTACAAAAATATGATATACCCTATAAAGTAGATGAGAGCATTTACAAGATAAATAAAACATTGGAAAAATTCGGATATAAATTCAGTGGTGAAAATGCAGGAGATGTTAGGCATGTTAAGCATGAAGAAGGTGTGATATTAGCGCCTTTTACAAAAAGAAGACATTTAAACGGAAAAGGAATTAAAATAGGTATAAGCGGTTGGGCGTTGCATCCGTGGTTCAAAAATCAACAAAAATTAGATTACGCTTTGCCTTTAAGTGATCATGCAGATCATGAAGCCCTTATAAAATTCATTAAAAAAGTTGATCCAGTCATAGTATTTGGATTTCAAACAGAAAAATATGCATTTGAAGAAACTATTAAAGAAAAATTAGGTATTTATGCAGTAGCATTATGAGGTTTGGCAACCAATACCTCTCCATTCTTTTTCTTTAGGAGTAATTTTCCTTTCCAGCCTTTATCCCCTTCTATAATATATACGGCTTCATCAATCTCAGACAAAGGATTTTTATATGTTTTACATAAATAAAATTGTTTTACTTTGTAATACACATCTTTAGAAACGCTGCCCAACACATCATAATTATGAAAAATTTCTTTGTTTGATTTTTTTATTACAATGTAATACAAAATAATGCTAACAATTAATAAAACTAACAGTACACCACCTACTATTCGGTAAGGTAACGCTCTATTTTCTGCTGGAATCTCATTACTTGCATTTATTAAAGAAAGGACAGCATGCGAAGAGTTAGAAAAATTATAATAAGAAGCGTTATTATCAAATAAATACGAAGAATTTATCTGAGTGGATTGGTTTTCTTCCATAACAGAAAAAGTAGTGTTATCAACAGAAGATTCTGCGGTAGAATAATAAAAACCTCCACTTCCAGAACCAGAAGATGAGGAAGATGAAGCAGATAAAGAAGTAGTTGGCTCTTCTGTTGCTTCTACAACTGCTACGATCAAAGGATCCTGCGATGTATTTATGTACACACTACAATAATTTGAACCGTTTATATAAAAAGGAATGGTGTAATTTCCTGTTTCATCTACCTTATAGAGATGTTTTAAAACTTCATTTTCATCAAAAGTGAAATTGATAAAAACTTCTAAAGGAAATATAGGAGTGAAATTGATAAAATAGCCCTGCGACGAATCATAACCCAGCTCATTAACAATCCATGCAGAAGAATTAGAAACATAAGCTTTTATATGCGGTGAAGTGTAAGTGTTGTTATATGCGAAAATAGAGAAAGTAAGGTTTGCCATATTACCTGCAAGATCATAAGCATAAAAAGTAATAGTATTAAGACCATAATGTAAAGAAAGATTCACTTCATAAGTCAAAGAATTTGCTGAGTTTCCATTATATAAAGAAGCATTTATTATTGAGTTAGCATCACTCACACGAACTTTTACAGGATAGTTAAGAAAAGAGGTAATCGAATAATTAGAAATATTTACACTGATGTTTGGAGCTAAGCCATCATACATAATTGTGGTTGAATTTTTAGTAAGGATAAAGGATCCTGCTAATGCAGTCAAAGTAAGATTTAGTGTTTGATTTTCAACAGGCAAATAAGGTACAGAAATGTTAAAACAAGAATTAGTATTATACAATCTTACTAACTTCTGCGAAAAAACACCATTATAAGAAAGATTTATTAAAA
>JAADEF010000042.1 GCA_013153555.1 Candidatus Nanohalarchaeota archaeon
TAATAGATCTGCAAGGTAATAAAACATTAAAAGCTAAAAAATGCCTTAAATGTGGTTTTGTTATGAAACAAAGTAAATGCTTAGTTTATAAATATAAGATTTATGAGGTGAAAGCATAGAACATTATGATTTAGTGGTGGTTGGATTTGGAAGTTGTGGAATTGAACTTCTCAATCACGCAAATTTATTAAAAAACAAAAAAGTTGCAATCATAGAGGAAAAAAACGAAGGAGGTACCTGCTTAAATACAGGTTGCATACCTTCTAAATACTGGTTGCGAGCATCTCATCTGTATAAGTCTCTCCCATCTTATAAGAAATTTGGTATTAATGTAGAAGGAAAAATAAGTTTTGAAGAGATAAAAAGCAACATGTTAAAGTTTGTTGCTAACATAAGACAGAATCTTATTCATAAAGCACAGTCCTTAGGAATAGAAATTATTAAAGGTGGAGCTTTGCTTTTAAATGAACATACTTTACAAGTAAATGACAAAACAATTACATTTGAGAAGTTAATTATTGCCTCAGGCTCTCGGCCTATTGAACTACCTCATTTGAAATTTAATGAGAAGATATTGAGCACAGATACTTTTTGGAAAAGCATTAACCAAAACGATAAAATAATAATTGTTGGAGCGGGTATTATAGGCATAGAGGTAAGCTTCATGCTTCAACCATTCAAAATAGTTAAAAGCATGGTGGATTTGGCACCAGACATACTTTCCACCTTTCACCTACCTGAAGAAGTAAAACACATTCTTAAACAAAAAATTAAGGAAATGGGCATAAAGATAGAATTAGCTACTTCTGTAAAATCTTTTGCCAATGATAAAGTTGAACTTACTAACGGTCAAATTTATGACAATATTAGTAAAGTATTAGTTGCAGTGGGAAGGAAGCCCAATACCTCCTGGCTTAACAACATCGTAAAATTAAACGATAAAGGGTATGTGGAAACTAATGAGCTTTACCAAACCTCATCAAAGCATATTTATGCATGTGGTGATGTAGTAGGAAGCAACTTAGCTCATGCAGCAATGTATCAAATGCAGTTCATCTTAAAACATATGTTTTCTTTACAAACAAGTGCTTTGCCTTTGTGCTATCCTCCAATCATATACTCTGATCCACAAATAGCTTGGTGCGGAACATTCACATCAGAAGTAAGAACTATAAAATTTTCTCACAATCCCACCTCTTACCTTTATAATGTAGGAGAAGAATGTTTTGCAAATCTCTATTTAGAAGAAGGCAAAGTTAAAGGAATATTGATTGTTCATCCTTATGCTTCTGAACTTATCCATATCTTTCTTCCATTTATTAACAAACAGCTAAAATGGGAAAATGAATACTTTGCTCATCCATCAATGAGTTTCAGTTTTCGCGGATTTAATCGCTAATATTCCACAGCTTTAAAGCATCTTCCTCGTAAAATTCTAATTTTCCAGGAACAACAATGCAAGAAGCATAGTTTCCCACATTTTTAAAATAACTCCTCAAATCACGAAAAGATCCGTAAGCTATTTTTTCTTCATCACTTCCCAAAGCATAACAACCTACAAGCTTAGAAACATCTAAATGCTTACTAATAAGCTCCAATCCGTCAATCAAATGCATTTTAATATCTAACAGTACCAAAGTATGCATGCCCGCCTGCAAATTTTCTTGAATAATTTGAAAAGGGCTGGAAGGATAAGAAGGAAACAAATTAGGGTGAGGTAATGAAGCAACTCGTCCATATTTATAGAGAGATAATCCTATTTTACCTATTGCAGAAAATACGCTTGAACCATGCACTACTTTTGTTCTTATTCCGGAAGCAACAGCACTCCTATAAAGTTCATAATGAGTGGTGGCTGCAAACACATCTCCTTTAACAGCCAATGCAACATTTTTGTTTTTGGCTTTTTCTAAAAGCCATGAAAAATCTTCTACTTCTTCGCGAGCTAATGCTTTCACTTCCCTACCCAAATAATCGCTTAAAGTACTGGCATTAATAAAAGTATGAGCTGTGTAATCCTCTAAATACACTTCATCAGCATTTTGAAGAACATCGTAAGCTTTTATGCTCATATCTTTGGGCTCCCAAACACCAACCCCTACCAGCCACAACATAATTATTCCTCAACTCTTGGAGCCAATACATAATACATCCAAACATCTTCTCCATCTTTAAATTCAAATTTGGCTGGTGCGTCCTGGTTTATAGAAATAATAACGGTTGGCGCTATTTTTTTAGCTTTAATTATTTTTTTGAGATAATCCACAGAATATTTGGCAGAAACTTCTCCTTCTGCCTGTATATCCACCACCCCTTCCACACTCTTAGTGAATCTTGCACTTAAAGAAGTTAATTCGCTTTCTGCTTCCATAACAAGTTCATCAGGAGTAAATTTAATAGTCAAAACATCAGAAATAGAAGCTGCATCCTCTACAGTATCAGCAAACAAATTAGATAGGATTTCGGCTTTGCCTTTAAACTCCAAGTTCAGCTCAGGTATTTCTTTTATTTCGCTTTCCAAAATAGGTAGCACAAACTTCTTTATGTGCTTTCCTTCTATAATTACATTTAATCTATTTATATTATCTTTTTCCACCACAAAACTAACTTTATCAGTGGTTTTTGCTTTTTTCAAGCTTTGACGAAGCAAATCAATATTAAGAGTTAGATAAACCTCTCCTTCTACCTCATACACAGAAAAGTTATCTTTGCTGTAAAAAAGCTCTACTAAAGTAACCATAGTCGGATCGGTTGCTTTAAAAGAAATTCCTTTCTCATTTACAACAAAAGTTCCCTCAGTAAGTAAAGCATGCAATGCATCAAGAATATCTTTAAAGACCCCCACGCTTATAAATTGAATATTCATCATACCAAACCACCCAATATATTAATCAATTTTTATTAAATCTTTAAATAATTTGTTACCTTATCATCATTATGGTTTTGAAATACACCACCTGGATTTTTAATTTAGACGGTTTTGTTTGGAATTGGAGAGAGCTTAACCCTCAATTCATCAAAATATTTAATCACCTCAAAAGCGAGGACAAAAAAATAATTCTCTTAAGCAACAATTCAGCTTATTCCAAAGCACAATATGTAAAAAAGCTTTATGAAAAGGGATTAGAGGAGATAGAAGAAAAAAATCTTTTTTTATCCAGTGATGCTTTAATCCATCACCTTCATAATAATAAAATTTATAAAGTCTACCTTATTGGAGAATATGGATTATTAAAAGATTTAGAAAAAGAAGGAATAGAAATAAGCAAATCCTCCGATCATATAGTGGTGGGTATTGATAGAACCTTAACTTATGAAAAATTAAGGCAGGCTTGTGTAAAAATAGCAACCAAAGGAGAAAACGAAGTTTATCTTTACCATTTAGATAATGCAGTATTTTGGAAAATAGGAGAAGAGCTTTATCCCATAACTTTGCCGGTTCTGTCTTATTTAGAAGAATGTGGAAAATATACGCGCATATTTGTAGGTAAGCCTAGTGTTATATTCAAGAATGCATTATTAAGCACCTATTCTATTTACCCTTCCACCACTATTTTCGTAACAAATTCAATTAATG
>JAADEF010000062.1 GCA_013153555.1 Candidatus Nanohalarchaeota archaeon
CTGAAGGCATAAAAGAAGATATAACACACTATTACAAAGGCATTATTTTTTCAGACATAATATGTCCTGAATGGAAAAATCACTTGCTTTGGTATTCTCCTGAAACATATCACGCAACAATAAAAGCATTAACATTAAAGCTTTTAGGTGAAGGTCATTATTTCACACACCTTATTCAAATATTGCCTTACGAAATTATAGAAGATGCAGCAAATTATGCTTTTACCTTAACAATAGAAGGGCATATTCCAAAAAATTATCATTAAAATTAAAAGAAAAGTTAATCTTTGTATTTTACTTTGATCATACCTGTACCGACAGGTACGGCATTACCTATAATTACGTTTTCCACCACACTAGTAAGCATATCTCTCTCGCCTTTAAATGCTGCCTTAGTAAGATGCTTAACTGTTTCTTCAAAGTTAGCTCTTGCCAAAACAGAAGCTTTACTTCCTGCCACTCCATACCTGCCAATGGCTTGAATGCTTCCAGTATGAGTCATAATATCTGCAACTAACATGATGTGTCTTACATCAGTATCTACACCCTGCTCTCTCAAAGTATTTAAAGCTTCCTTAATAATAAGGTTGCGAGCTGCTTCTATACCTAAAACCTCTGCTACTTCAAAAATATTATTAGTATAGGTTCGTTTTTTATCCACACCTTTTAAATCAAGCACCTTTTTTAAATTTGAACCAAGTGTTGTGATCTTCCACTCCTCCCCATCTTTCTCTATTAAAATTTGTTTTATACCCCTTATACCCTTTACATGTCTATCTCTAAGTTTGGTTCGCATAAGCTGTAAATCTTTAATCCCATAATGTTTTGCTTTTGGTTTAGCAATAATTGTGGTGTCATCTTTTATCTCAAATTCAGCAGTAGCCATAGATTTGCTTAAAGCATTCTTAACAGCATTCACATCTAAAAAGTGATTTTTAAGCTTTTCTTCATTAAGCTTTATTTCCAATACCATTTCTGCCAAATCAATAGCATCGTATTCCATCACATCCTTTAAAGAAGTTTCTTTTATTTTAGATGCGATCTCGTGAGCTTTTTCTGCAGTATTGTAATCCTTTTCCAAATAAATAGTCATGGATGGTGTTTTAGGCTCTTTTTTAGCATCAAATATTTCAATAAGTCTTGGAAGACCTTTCGTAGTAACAAGCTGAACTCTTCCAGCTGCGTGATATGCTCTAAGCGTAATCTGTGTTGCTGGTTCTGATATAGATTGAGCAGCCACCACACCAACAGCTTCTCCATATTCATATCTCATTTTTTCATATCGCTTTAAAGCTTCTTCCAATGCCTTGCCTTTAAGATTTTGATATTTTGGAGGTAGCATCAAAACATTACTTCCTTCTACTTCTGCCTTAGATTGTTTAGCTGTTGATTTTTTAGCCATAATCACATCACCATTAATCTTTCATTAGTTCGCCCCAATCACTTTTGGCAGGATCAATACCATCTTCACCTGCAACAAATTGGATAATACTTCCTGAATCATCTCTTACAGTTAAATCTTTATCAACTTTCAAGTCCTGCAAAGCATTAACTAATCTTCTTTCTAAATAACCTGAAATTCTGGTTTTCAATGAAGAATCCATAATACCTTCTCTTCCTTTCATAGCTTCAAAGAAAAAGCCAATAGGAGAAAGGCCTTTCTTAAAGCTCTCTCTCACAAATCCGTGAGCATAAGGACCGAGATCTCCTCTTTTGAAATGGCTTAATGTTCTGCCTCTGTAACCTCTAAACGGCCTTTTACCTCTGATAGTTTCCTGTCCTACTAATCCAGACATATAAGCTAAGTTCTGAATATTACCTCTTGCTCCGGTTATAGCCATAACCAATGCCTCTGAAAATTTTGCATTTTCTTTAATCACTTGCTGTACTTCATTAGTGATATTCCACATCTCTGCCATAATCAAATCTTCTAATGTTTCCTCAGCAGTCTTACCAGGTGTAGGTACTATCTTACCCTCCTTATATGCTTTAATATGCTCTTCCACACGAGCCAAATATTTATCAATAATTTGTTGAATCTTTTTCTCGGCTTCCTCAGGAATATCTAAATCTCCTAAACTAACGCTAAATCCTTTCATGTTTAAATATGCAATTATTAAACGGGTTACATCATACAAAAAGTCTACTGCTGCTTTATTTCCATACTGCTTATCTATGGCATCAAGCAACTTACCTTTAAATGCCGAAATAGCTTTTTCATCAATCACACCTTTCACAAGCTTACCGTTCTTAATCTCCACTTCATCTCCTACTGCAGATTTAAATTTGACATTTAAACCTTTTGGCAGAATAAAGCTAAATACTTCTTTTCCAGTATAGCTTTCCTTATCTAATGGTTCGTATCTATCTATGCTTGCCAAAAGCTGTGCAACCTCTTCTCTACTCAAAACAGTATCATCCTTAGTAAGAAGATAAGCACCAGATACATAATCTTGCTGAGCTCCCAAAATAGGACCTCCAAACCTAGGACTTCGTAAGTTCTTTTCAACAAGCATTAACTCTTCTGCTTCTGCTCTTGCTTCTGCAGTTTGAGGTACATGTAAGTTCATTTCGTCTCCATCAAAATCTGCGTTATAAGGAGGACACACAACTAAGTTTAATCGGAAAGTTTTACCAGGCAGTACTTTAACCTTATGTGCCATAATACTCATTCTGTGCAAGGAAGGTTGCCTATTAAACAACACCACATCTCCATCCATTAAATGTCTTTCAACTACATCACCTTCCTGCAAGCTTTCTGCAATAATCTCTTTGTTGCTTTCCATGACTTTCTTTCTTATGCCTGTAGGAGTGATCACATAATTAGCTCCTGGATGCTTTTCGCTTCCGTTCAAAATAAGCTTTTTCAAAAACTCTTTATTATAAGAAGTGACTTTAATAGGTATGGTTAGCTCTTTTGCAACCTCTTCTGGAACACCTACTTCATTAGGATGAATGTTAGGATCAGGAGATACCACAGTTCTTGCTGAGAAATTAACACGCTTACCACTCAAATTATATCTAAATCTCCCTTCCTTAGATTTAAGTCTTTGAGCCAAGGTTTTTAATGCTCTACCAGAGCGGTGCCTTGCAGGAGGCACACCTGAAAGCTCATTATTTAAGTAAGTTGCAACATGATATTGTAAAAGTTCCCACATATCCTCAATTATGTAATCAGGAGTTCCAATATCCAAATTTTCTTTTAATCTGTTATTGATTCTTACAATTTCAACTAATTTGTGAGTTAAGTCATCTTCACTTCGCTCTCCTGTTTCTAAAGTAATAGAAGGTCTAGCAGTCACTGGTGGAACGATAAGTTTGGTTAAAACCATCCATTCAGGTCTTCCTCCTACCAAACCAAGTTTTTCAGCATCTTCATCACTTACCCTTTCCAAATGTTCTCTTATTTGTTCAGGAGTTAAAATATCCTCACCATAGTAAAAGCTAAATGGCTTTTCAAACTTAACATCCTTTATTTTCGCCTCACATTTAGGACACTTTTTAGGTATAGTAACCTTTTTACCTTTTTTATAGTTCATAAGGTTTTCATCATCTAACAGCAAAGCACCACATTCGTGGCATGTATATGAGAGAAAATCTTTAATCTCTTTCAAATAATAAACATTAACTACTGGCTTTGCCAAAGTAATCTTACCAAAGTGACCAGGACATTCACCAAAAACATTACCACAGGTTTTACATCTCATTCCTGGATCAATAACTCCTAAGCGAGGATCCATTATTCCTCCTTCAACAGGATATCCATCCAAATCATAAACTTCTGATGTTGTTACTTCCATAACCGCCAATTTATCTATTATTTCGGGTGACATTAAGCTAAAATCAATTGCATTTACCTTACCCATGATTATTTCACCTCTATCCTTGGATAAATCATCATACTTAGTAATTCATCAAGCAACAGCTTGAAAGCGTAGCTCATTTCTACTTCCTTAACTTCACTACCCTTACATACTGGGCACTCCAATCTTCCCTTGTTCTTATTTTCATAAGCAATAACACCACAACTTTTACAAACATAAAATTTATATTTATCTGAGCTAAACCTTTCTTTTAATGCCATTGCTGCACCATGTGCTATCAAACAATCTTTCTCCATCTCACCAAATCTTAAACCTCCTTCTTTACTTCTACCTTCAGTTGGTTGTTTGGTTAATAAAGTAACTTTACCTCTGGATCTAGCATGCATTTTGTGGCTTACTAGGTGATACAATCTTTGATAATAAGTAATGCCGATCAATATTTGAGCTTCAAGCTTCTTTCCAGTTTTACCATCATAAAGCACTTCCCTTCCATCATCTCTAAAACCTGCTTGCTTAAGCATTTCTCTTATTTCTTTTTCATCACCTTTAAAAGCAGTAGCATCAATGCGCTTTCCCATCAAAGCTCCTGCCTTTCCTGCCACTATTTCTAAAAGCTGACCTACCGTCATTCTGGAAGGTATGGCGTGAGGATTGATTATGATGTCTGGCTTAATACCGTCCTTAGTAAAAGGCATATCTTCTTCTGGAACTATCATCCCAATAACTCCTTTTTGACCGTGTCGTGTAGCAAATTTATCTCCTATTTCAGGAACTTTGTATTCTCTAACTGTAACTTTTATAATCTTTTCCCCATTTTCATTTTCAGTTAAAATAACTTTCTCAACAATACCTTCCTCTCCTTTTCTCACCACAACAGAATTATCCCTTTTATTAGATATACCTATTCTTAATTCCTCTTGAATACCTATGAACCTTATAGGTGAGATTTTTGCAACAAGCACATCTTCACTATCAGCATACTCTTCCACATTAATTATACCTTCTTCACTCAATTTAGAATATGATTTTTCAGGTCTCAAACCCCTTATATCTGATGTAGGAATTGCAATAATATCTTCTTGACCTCCCCAGTATTTCCTTGCCTCTGTAACATAAGTTCTCATAAAGTAGGATCTTCCCATACCTCTTTCTAAAGAAGCTTTATTAACTATTAGCGCATCTTCTATGTTATAACCCTCATAGCTTAACACAGCAATGACTAAGTTCTGACCTGATGGGTGTGTTGCTAAACCAGTTGCTTCTACTGTTTGAGTTTCTGCCATAGGCAGTTCAGGATAAACCAAAAGCTGAGATGCAGTATCATCTCTAATTAAAAAGTTTTTTAAATAAATACCTGATGCCTGTACTACCATTCTGGAACCATAATTAAGTCTATCTCCTCTGTTCTTTTCAGGGAAAGGAAGTAAAGATGCCTCTATTCCTAAAATGGTTGCAGGATCTAGCTCTAAATGAGTATGTTCGGGTGTTAAGTCTTTCTCGCTAACTGCAACATAAGCATTATCTTCTTCATCTGCATCTAAAAATTCTAAAATACCTTTATCAAATAAGTCTTTCCAAGTTATTTCGCCCTTAGCCAGCTTTTCTTTTAGCTCATCAGTTAACAAAGATTTTCCATCTTTTACAACAATTAAAGGTCTTAAAACCCTTCCTCCATCAATATTGATGTGAAGCTCATCCCTATCATCAAGCAAATAAACATTCAAATGTTTTGGCAATCTTCCTTTTCTCCTATTCTCTATTATCTCCTTCCTTAATCCTTCTAAATCAGACACCTTACCCATCAATTGTCCATTGACGAAAACTAAGCCCATAATCATCCCCTATTTCGCAATTAAACATATT
Source organism: Candidatus Nanohalarchaeota archaeon (assembly GCA_013153555.1). Taxonomy (GTDB): domain Archaea; phylum EX4484-52; class EX4484-52; order EX4484-52; family JAADEF01; genus JAADEF01. The sequence continues at coordinate 5,688 of JAADEF010000062.1, forward strand.
TTACTGATGTTTTCCGATTAATGCTTTAACTGCTTCAAATACCTTTTCCTTTTCTTCATCTTTAAGCTCCACACTAATCTCTGAGGCAATAGCTAAAAAGTTTCTCAAACCAATATTTTGACCTTCTGGAGTTCTTACCGCACAAACCCTACCAAATTTAGTAGGATGAAGTTCTCTTGCTTCAAAATGCTCTTGAGTAGGAGTCAACGGTGAAACAATGCTTCTCAAATGAGTCATAAACCTCACAAAATTAGTTCTCTCTAATCTTTGTGAAATACCTGTTTTATTACCTATCCAAGTACCTGTTGCCATTGCTCTCATGATCTGATTGTTGAACGCATCAGCAGGAATTATGTTTTGTAGGCGGGATACTCTTCTTCCCCTCTTCATAATCTTTTGGTAGCTGAACTGCAATTTAGACACTAATCCCCATTTACCTATAATTACTGCTCTAACCAACTGATCAATCAATTCTCCTGCAAGTTTGAGTCTTTTATTTCCATAGTGATCTATGTCTTCTGGCATAATTTTGCCTAAATGCAGTCTTATCATATTTCTCATAATTATTGCTAACATCTCAGCTTTTTTGAGTCTGGATTCTGGATCATTACCTAAATAGGTCAATAAATAATTATCAAGTACATTTAAAACCCGCTCTTCTCTTTCCTCTGCTTGTCTAATTCTCATGCTTTTAGCAATATTCTCTAATGCTTCTTCATAAGTACTAGCAGAAGAATACATGTTAATGAAAAGCTCCTCCATTTCGTCTTCTTCAACACCTACTAAAGACATAATATCTTTGTCAGATTTTACGCCTAATGCTCTTATAAGATCCACTATACTTACTGGCTTATCTAAAATGTTTGAAAATTTAGCAACAATTAAACCACTATCTTTTCTTTCAAAATGATGTCTTTGAACAAAACCACCAGTATCGCTATTCAACCTTGCAATTACAACCCCATCCTCTAATAAATAGCTCACTCTTTGAGGAGCCAAATCTTCTGATAAAACTAAAACTCTTTCAGTTCCGTTAATTATGAAATATCCTCCTGGATCATCTGGATCCTCACCGTGTTCAATAAGTTCTTTTCTGCTCATCTTAGATAAAGGACATAAAACAGATTTAACCATAACAGGCATGTCTCCTATTTTCACCATCTCTGTTTCATGCTCCACTCCCTCAAAAATAGGAGTAAGCTCAACATACAAAGGAGAAGCATAAGTTAAATTTCTTAAACGAGCTTCTACCGGTAAAATATAAGTAGTAGATCCGTCTGCTTCCCTTATTTGAGGTTTATCTAAGCTTATTTTCCCAAATTTAAGGACTACTTCTTCTCCAGTAGGCAAAGGTACGCTAACACTTCCTATACTGTTAAAAGTCTTTTGAAGTCCCTCTGTAATAAAATAATTATAGGAATTTAATTGATGATGTGCCATTCCTTTAGACTCAACCATTTCTTTAAGATAGCTTCTTAACAACTTGCTTCTACTATCTGCCATTTGCTCACCTTATACACAAATAACAAAAAATCACTCATCTTCTTCGCTTTCAGCGAGATTAGATTCAGCAGAGTCAACAGAATCACTACCGCTCATTTCCTCCTCTAAACCAGAAACATAATCATCTTCCACAACAAGCCTGTAATAATAAGAAATACCCGCAGTCAAGCTTTCCCGAGTGATTTTAAGAACATTACCTGGCTTTGCTCCTATGAGCTGAACCACAGGATCTGATGCTTTTATTTTAGGTAGTTGAGTTAAAGAAATTTTGTAATCACTTAACAACTTATTTATTTCTTCTTCGCTTAAAATCTCGTGCTTTGGAACTAACTCATGATCTAATATGTATTTTTTAGCATTGCTTATAGCAATCACCTAAATGCGCATATACGAGGGAAAATGGGCCCGACGGGATTTGAACCCGCGACTCCCGGGTATCTTCTACATCTCACCCGGCTCTGGATGAGTCTGGCTAAAAGCCTCACCCTCTGTATTAAGAGCCCGGTGCTCTACCAGACTGAGCTACGGGCCCATCAACCTAAAACAAACATCATTAAAATAGTCTCATTAATTTTAAAAAGTTTTCCCGTGTTTGTATTAAGGAGTTATTTTCAAAACAGGTTTATCTTTTCCTATTACAAAAACATAATCTTTAAGAGTTCTTATTTCTTCTCCATCTTTTCCTTCCAGCACAATTCTGTTAGGCTCTAATCCTTTAATGTCAATTATTTCTTTCACTTTTGCAGTTTTTCCTCTCCACCTACCACCAATAATCATAACAAGCATTCCTTCTTTTAAAGGTAAATGATCCAATATTTTTTGTCCTGAAATCTCAAAAAGTATGCTATCCCCTACTTTATATTTGTTGCCTTCTTCATAATCCAAAAAGAAATTTCTTCCATCATGTAAAGTTAATTGTATCTTTCCACCCTTTGCCAATTTTTTAAATCTTATTTTACCTAATTTCTTTTTAGCATCATTTGCATCAATTTTAATGAGATCTAAAATACCGTTTTCATTATAAACTACTCTATATTTCTCACCGGTTGCCACAACTTGAAGCACATCCATTAAACCTACTGGTAGTTTAATATCTTTTGCAGGTCTGCCATCTATTAAAAACATTCCCTTTCTTGCAGCTTTCCTTGCTTCTTTATAACTCAAAGCATAGCCCAATATATCTCTAATTATGTGACCTAAAGGTATAGATTCGTGTTTTGGATGTTTTCCTGCTCTTGGAGCAATAGCAAAAGTCCTTATTTTTTTAGGAAGCCTAAAATGTTCGCTTGCAACCAGTCTCTTTAAGTGCATATAATCACCTAACCATTATCATTCTTTAAATCTTTTTTTATCACTTAAATTAAGCTCTAAAATCATTAAGTTTGAAGGATGTAGGGGTATATGTTTCTCCTCACCTTTTAAATTCTTTCGTTTAGCAACATCTACATAAACTCTTAATTTTTTAGTCATTACTTTGATAACTTCGCCAACCTGACCTTTCAAATCGCCTCTCATAATTTTTACTTTATCTCCCTTTCTAACAACAACTGCATTTCTTTTGAGCTTTGCCTTAAGCTCTTTAGACAAAGGTGCTTTTAACATTTTTCTTTTAACATGTAAAGGAGCATTATACACATATTTTCTTTGTTTTGAAGGATTTTTGCTTGATTTCCATTGTTTACTCCATTTAGTAGCGTGTTTAACTATCTTCATTTCACTACACCTCATACAATAATCCTTGCAATCTTACCAATAGTAGGAAATCTTTCTACTGCTTCTCTAGCAACCACTTCTTTAACCTCTTTTCCTTTGGGTTCAAGCTTCTCAGTCATTAATACAACAGCATTATCTTCAAATTTAACAGTAATACCGTTAGGTCTTTTATAAGGCATGCGCTGCCTTACAATAACCGCAGGAAATACTTCATTCCTTATTTTCACATCTCCTTTTTTAACGCTAACTATAACCACATCGCCAACACCAGCTTTAGGAATTCTTCGCCTAATACCTTTATAGCTTCTTACTGCAATAACTTCTACTTCCTTCGCACCAGTGTTATCGATGCATTTTAATCTTGCACCAACATTGATTCCTCGTGTAACATTAGAGGATATTGCTTTCACTTCACTCACCCAACTTTTCAATAATAACAAAAGATTTGGTTTTACTTATTGGCCTAGTTTCGCCAATCTTAACAACATCTCCTGGCTTTACTAAAATACATGGAGGAACATGCACCGTAATTCTGGTTTTAGAGCGCATATATCTGCGGTATTTCTTAGATTTTTTAATATAACTCCATTCCACAACCGCAGATTTGCTCATTCTTGTAGAAACAACCTTGCCTACAAACACTCTACCTCTTATTTTAATGTGACCATGCCATGGACAATAAGGATCATCACATTTTTCCTTAGGTGGATTAGCATCAATACCTATATCATTTACAATAACTGGTGGTGTGGCTTTTTCCACGCTTTCAGCCTTTTGATCCATTGCTTCACTCATCTCATCACCATAACACACGATGTGGTTTAGGTAACCTTTTTTTAATTCGTTCTTCAGGTCTACCTATTAAAATATCACCGTAAATTTTAATAAACTTCCCATAAAACTCAAACATGAACCAAGTATTTTTTTTAAACACCCTTCTTGTTTTATTGTCTTCACACAACACAACCAAAGTATATTTGGTTTCATCTATAACTCTACACCATTGATGTGCAGAGCTTGATTGAAACCCGGGTGAGCTCAATATTTTTACTCTTTTCCCAATCAAAGGTAGTCTGAAATAATCTTCATCTTTAAGTGTGAGCAATCTACCCGATTTCAATACTATCTTCATTAAATCCTTCCTCAATAAGGAGCTTTTTAATCTTGTGCAAATGATTTCCTTGAAGTTCTATTCTTTTATCTTTATAAGTGCCTCCACAAGCCAGCTTCTTTTTGAATTTTTTAAGTAAAGCTTTAACATCCGTAAGCTTATCATCAATTCCTTCAATTACGGTAACAGTTTTACCAAACCTTTTCTTTTCAACATATACTTTGATTTTAACTGTTTCTTTTGATAAGGTCTCACAAATACACAGCTCCTTTGGTAAACCACACACAGGACAAACTTCGCTATCTGTCATAACTATGAACTACCTCGCTAACGGATTATAATTTAATGCCGTATTTTTGATAAAGTATCATTTTTATACGTGCAATATTTCTTTTATATTTTCTAATTATTGAAGGATTTTCACTACTTACTCCAGATGTTATTTTTGCTCTTTCAGCCATTAAGCTTTTTTGAGTATTATGCAATTCTTTCATTAAATCATCCTTGCTTTTTTTCATTAACTCAGCATAATTTTTGTTAGCCATTACGCTTCACCTTTATTTTGATGATTTTTCTTTTCTAACAGAAGGTTTTTTACCCCCTTTTTTAGATGCTGGGGATTTTCCTCCCCTTCTTGGAGACTTACCTCCTTTAGAAGAAGCTTTTCTTTTAGATTTAGCAACCATGGATCTTTTCTTTTCTTCTTCTCTGTTTTTCTCTTCCTTTTCTTTCATTTGCAACTCTTCCTTTTCTTTCTCTTCGGATTTTGCAGAAGCTTTTTCAACAGCATCAGGATGCTCTTCTTTTGACTCCTCCACTTTGAGATCAGCAATATTCTTTTCTAAAAGAGATACTTCTGGTAAAGAAACCATAATAGATACTTTTATACCTATTTTTCCAGGTTTAAGTACAATATAATCTTTAGCATGATCTACATTTTCATTAGCAGGTTCTCCACATTTCTTTAAATAACCTATTCTAAATACTTCGGATCTTGCTCTCTCTCCTCCTAACTTACCACTAATCCTTATTTCTGCTCCATAAGCACCTGCTTCCATTATTTTTCTCAAAAATCTATGAGCCACAGGTCTATATTTCTTGCCTCTTTCTAACTCCTCACCAATACGCCTTGCAACAATTGCTGCATCAATCCAAGGATTTTCCACCATTTTTACATCAATATAAGGCTTAAATAAACCGAATTCTTTTTCTAACTTCTCTGTAAGCATCTCTATTTTTCTTCCCCCTCTTCCTATAATAAACCCTGGTTTTGCACAATATACGATGACATGAGTATTTAAAGGCGTTCTATGAATATCAACATGACTTATTTGTGCTTTTTTCAGCTCTTCCCTTAGATATTCTTTCACTCTTAAATTAGTCATTGCTTGTTCCACAAACTTCCTTTCAATCATTTCTCTCTGACCTCCCCTAACACATATAAATGAGTGCTTTTTGCCTTTTGACCCCTGAACCTGGATCTTCTAGGTCTATGAAAAGTTGCAGCACGTGAAACTGCAACATATTTAATATAAACTGCATCTGCATCAAAGCCTTTATATTCGGCATTTTTTATCAAACTATTTATTAAATTTTTTATTTCTTTTGCTGCATTAACAGGATATCTTCCGCCAGCAATATTTCCTGTTTTATGTGCAGCTCCTTCTGTATATCTTTTAAAGGGTACAGCATACTTCTTCTTTATAACCAAATCTAAAAGCTTTAAAGCATCTAATGCTTTTCTTCCCCTCAAATGCACTAACAATTCTCGTGCATCTTTAGGACTAATTCTTCGATAAGTTGTAATTGCTAAAACATGCTTTTCTGGCTCGTACTGCTTAACAAAAGGATGACCTGCCATCTCAAATCACCGTTAATTATTCTACTTCCTACCTACATGTTTGGTGGATCTAGTTGCTCCTATACCAGGACCAGAGTGTTTGGGAACTTTCCTTGTAATTGAAAACTCACCTAACCTATGACCTATCATTTCAGGTCTTATTTTCACTGCTACAAATTCTTTTCCATTATATACTCCTATAGTTTTACCTACAAAAGTAGGAAGGATTATCATGTCGCGAAGGTGTGTTTTAATAAATGCACCTTCTTTGGCTTTCTCCACTTTTTTAATAAATTTAAGCTCTTTTTCATTAAATCCTCTTAACATTTTTCTTCTCACTCTTGATTTAAATAATTGAGCTAACTCTTTTAAGTTCATTTTTTGAAGTTCTTCTAAGGTTTTACCTCTAAACCTAAATTCTTTTACCATTTGATCTCACCATCATCATAACTTTCCTTTTCTTACTCCTGTTCTTCGTGCTGCTATGCTACCTACTTTCCTTCCAGGTGGAGCATGCCTGGAAACAGTTTTAGGTACTCCGAAGCTACTTCCTCCAAATTTGTGATCAACTGCATTCATAGCAGTTTTAGAGGTAATAGGATAAAGTTTGTTTCTTGCTTTCATGGCATAATATTTATTTCCTGCTTTAACATAAGGTTTAACATCTATATCTCCGCCCGCTGCAACACCAATCATCACTCTAGCATTTGGATGAATTGCTTTAAGTTTTTTAGATGGTAACTTAATAGTGGTTTTAGTTGCGTCATGAGACAACACCACAGCATAGCTTCCTGCAGTTCTTACCAATTTACCTCCATCATAAGGAGTAATCTCTATATTAAAAATAGGATAACCTTCGGGAACATTTTTTACTGAAATAATATTGCCAAGAGAAGCATCATCATGATCTCCTATTTTAATAGTCATTCCAACATACATTCCTTCTGCTGCAGGAACATACATTTCTCTCCCGTCTTCTAAAATAATTTTAGCCAGTGGAACATTTCTTCCAGGATCATCAACAATGTCCACAACTTTACCTTCCATAACACCTTCTACAAACAAATATTTAACATCAGCTTTAAATCTATGACTTGGTGATTTATAAGTTGGTGATCCTCTTCCTCTCCTTTGACTTACAATTCTTTTACCCATGCAACACCACTCTCACACTACATCATACCTAATTGAGTTGCGACTTCTTCTGCACTATACCCAGGCATTAAAGATACATATGCTTTTTTCCTTCCTTTTCTATCTATTAACGTATTTACTTTTTTAACCTTAACTTTAAATATATTTTCTATTTCTCTTTTAACATCCGATTTCTTTGCTTTTACATCTACAATAAAAACTAAGGTGTTCTTTGTGGATATGGCATCTATTGCTTTTTCAGTAAGCAGTAAATAATAAACATATTTGAAAGGAACAGCTTTAACATCTTTCTTTTTAGCAGTACCTTTACTTTGTTTATTGGAAGATTTAGCTGTTTTAGATTCTTTTAAAGCACTATCTTCTTTTTTAGATTTATTATTAGCTTTTTGTAATCCCTTATCTTCGGATTTACTTTGTGCCTTTTCTTCTATTTTTTCCTTTTTTACGCCATCAGTCATTAAATACCACCATATTTTTCTTTAATTTTTTCCAAAGCTCCCTCGGTGTAAATCACCAATCGAGGATACTTTCCGGAAGGAGATAAATGGCCAATATTCAAATGATCATAATATACCACATCTATGCCCAAGTTAGGAGCAGATTTAAACAATGCGGAGGAAGGATTTGCAGTCACAATCAAAGGTCCTTTTTTCTTTTTGTATCTTCTACCTCTCAATTTGCCTTTTCCAGCTCTAACTTTCTTTTCCTTAATTCTATCTAACTCTTCTTCTAAACCAATCTTTCTTAAAAACATTTCCAATTCTTTTGTTTTAGCAACAGTATCTAGTGCATCCTCTACCACAACAGGAACATCTAATTCGTTAATGCGGTGCACACGACTCACAAAATCTTTTAAAGATGATCCCGCAATAGCAGATAAAATTGCTAACACTCTTTCTTTTTTATTTATTTCTTGATACCACACCTTTTCTGCCAAAGGAGGATGAGCCCTCCTACCCTTTACTGCTTGAGGAACGAATCTCACCACACCAGTCATATGTCCTGATCCAACTCTAATACGTTTTGTACGGTGTAAACCCCTATTAGCCCAAGAACCATAATCTCTTCTTCTTCCACGGTATTCTGCAGATGTGCGCTTACCCGCCATTGGGTCTGCGCCATAAGGTTGTCTTAAATGACTCATTAAAGCTAAAAATGCTCTTTTTATTAAATCTGACCTATATGGTCTATCAAATACAGAAGGCAAAGTAATTTCTTTTACAGCGCTTCCTTTAACATCATAAACTTTAACTTTTCGTGCCATATCGCATACCTCATATCAAATAATCTTCTATCTGAGGATCATCATACTTCCCACTCGGTGGTCTCACAGATGGCCTTAACATTACTAACCTTTTAGGTGGACCCATAATACTTCCTTTAAGAATGATGTAATTAGATTTTATTATACCGTAATGCATCCATCCACTCTTTGGATTAACATCTTCTTTTGCTTCTCCAACATCCAAAATATATTTATTCAGCTCTGTTCTGCGATGATAGCCATGTTGTCCGTGTTGAGGAACCCTCCACGAAGTCTTTGCAGGATGCCATGGACCTAAATTACCAACTCGCCTTATAGATTTATCAGATTTACCTCTTTTTTGAATTTTCACTCCAAATCTTTTCACAGAACCTTCAAACCCTTTTCCTTTTGTCACTCCAATAACATCAACAAACATCCCTGGTTTAAATACTTCACTTACTGGAATTTCCTTACCGATCTTTTCTTTCGCATAAGTAAAAGCTTCATCAATATTACTTACTAATGGCACCTCGAATATTTCAGGCGTTTTTTTACCAACACCTGCCTTCCAAGGTTGAGTTGCAACAATCAAACGTAAAATACCTTCTTCTGGTTTTTTAATATCATCTAAACTCTTTTTCTTCTCCTTACTTATTTTTATTTTTCTTTCCAAATATTTTTTAATAGAAGCATTAGATTCAACATAACTATCTAATGCCCTTAACCCATACGGAGTAGATTCATAAGAAACAACACCCACAGCAAATAAATCAGGTGCTTCTAAAATTGTTGCAGGAACAACAATGTCCTTGCCATACAACACAGATCCTTTTTTATTACCTACCATTTTTATTTGCAGCATGCCAACTTTATATGCTGCAAACCCACCTAGCAACGATTCTGTTCTTAAAAAAGACCTCAAAGTAGGATAAATTCTTTTAGCTCTTACTCTTGGCGAATATTGCAAACTCCCCCTTCGTGGCTTGGATGTTTTTGACATATACAACCCTCCAACAACAAAAACAGTAGTGAAATCAATTTAATTAAAGATAGTTAATTTTAAAAAGTTAAGCAAACCCTTATCATTTCCAAACAACCAATATAATCTATTAAGGAAATTGCCACTTATTCACATAACTCTTGAAATAACCTGGAATCTTTTTTAGAAAAGACCTTATACCTTTCGAAGGTTTTTCATGAGGTAGGGCTAAACGCTTAAACTCATTCATATGAGATAGAGCATCATTCAATGCCTCATCCAGTAGTCTCAAATTTCTTTCTTTCGCATAATCATACCAAACAGCTACAAATTCAGCAAGAGAACTTTTAAGAGATTCAAGGTTTTCATCATAGTAATAAGTTTTTCTTAAAAATCCATACCCGTGCTGCAATAACCGATAAATAAATTTATATTTTATCTCTAAGAGCTCTTTCATTGATTCATCTTTCAAAACATAAGACAAAGAATCTATAAACGCCCTTCTATCATTCATGTCTGAGAAAAATGTAAGATATTCTTCTATATATTTTAAATACAGAAAAATGTTTGCCATTTTTCCTCCATCATCTAACACACAAGGAGGCAGTTCTCTTTTTAAATAAGCCAACAAAGATATAAAAGAAACATAATTTTCCAAAGGTATAAGATTCATTATGCTTTTTAACCCATTCCTACTCTCACC
>JAADEF010000070.1 GCA_013153555.1 Candidatus Nanohalarchaeota archaeon
AAAGTTTTGCAGAGATAAAAGAAAGAGTTGGATCTTTTCCAGATCCTAAAAAACTTATTGTTAAGAGAATTTTACAAGAGCTTCAAGAACCTCAAAAAAGATATTTATTTGTAAGGCCGTATGTTGAAAAACACCACTTTGGTATGAAAAGAAATTTCAGGAGGAGATGATCTTGCTTACTTTGAAATTTCTTAAAGAAAATAAGGAAGCTTATTTGAAGGATTTGGAAAAAAGAAATGAAAGTGAGTTAAAAGTAAAAGTAGAAGAGCTGTTTTCTTTAGATGAGTTGAGAAGAAAAACTCAACAGAAATTGGATTCTTTGAGGGCAGAAAGGAATAAGGCTGCGATGGAAGTTGCGAAATTGAAAAAAGAAGGTAAAGACGCGAGTGAAGTGCTAAAAAAGATGAAGGATCTTAGCGATGAAATAAAAAATCTTGAAAAGGAATTGGAGGATATAGAGCAACGTATACAGGACATTTTGCTGATTCTTCCGAATATGACACATGAATCAGTTCCTTATGGTAAAGATGAACAAGACAATGTAGTTATAAAGGAGGTAGGAGCTAAAAAGATATATGATTTTAAGCCGAAGGATCATATTGATCTTTTTGAAATGAATGATTGGTTTGATTTAGAAAGAGCTGCAAAAGTTGCAGGTTCGAGATTCTATTACTTAAAAGGAGACATGGTAAAGCTTGAAATGGCTTTAATTCAGTATGCTTTGGATTTTTTAGAAAAAAAAGGATTTAAGCTTTTTACTGTGCCTATGATTGTTAAAAGCGCTGCTTTGTATGGAACTGGTTTTCTTCCAAGAGGCAAGGAAGATCTTTATAAGATAGAAGGAGAGGATAAATATCTAATAGGAACAGCAGAAGTTAGCTTAGGCGCTATGCATATGGATGAGGTTTTAATTCAAGATGAACTACCGTTAAGATATGCTGGTGTGAGTTCTTGTTTCAGAACTGAAGCAGGCAGTCACGGAAGAGATACTAAAGGCATATTCAGGGTTCATCAATTTGAAAAGGTGGAGATGTTTATTTTTTCACATCCTGATGAATCATGGGATGAACATGAATTTTTATTAAAAACTGCTGAAGAATTTTATCAAAGTTTAGGAATACCTTATCGCGTAGTAAATATAAGTTCTGGAGATTTGGGATGGGTAGCTGCTAAAAAATATGATATTGAGGCATGGCTACCTGGGCAAGGAAAATATAGAGAAGTTGTGAGTTGTTCTAACTGTACTTTTTATCAAGCAACACGATTGAATGTGAAGTACAGAGAAAAAGAGGGTTCTAAACCTAAGGATTATGTGCATACTCTTAATAGCACACTTGTAGCTGTGCAGAGAACTTTAATTGCCATAGCAGAAAACTATCAGCAGAAAGATGGTTCCATAGAAATTCCAAAGGTTTTGAGACCTTATATGGGAGGAAGAGAGGTTTTAGGCGGTAAGAAATGAAGATCTCAGTAAGTGGCTTATCTGGGTGCGGTAAAACCACTCTTTCTAAATATTTAGCGGAAGTTTTTGGACTAGAATATTATGGAGCTAGTAAGTTAATAAGAGATGCTGCTCAACAGCGTGGAATTCCCTTAGAAGAGTTTCTTAAAACTCATGACAGATTTCAGCTTGATAAAATTGTTGATAATTCAACCAAACAGCTTTGCAAAACAAAAGAAAAGGTTGTAGTGGAAGGAAGGCTTACTGGGTGGTTTTGCGAAAATGCAGATATGAGGATTTGGGTGCATGCTTCTTTAGAAACGAGGGCTAGAAGACTGGCAAAAAGAGATAATCTTCCATATGAAGAAGCTGTTAAAAAAATAAAGGAAAGAGATGAAGCAGACAGAAAAGCTTATTTAAAGCTTTATGGTATTGATTTATTGGATTTAGGTGTGTATGATCTCATATTGGATACTGATGACGATGATATAGAACGCATGAACAAGAATGCAGAAGACTTTATAAAGAGAATGTTGTTGGAGGATTAAAATTAAAAAATCTTTTAAAGCTATTTTTCAAATGAGTGAATATGGAATTAAAGTTTGAAAAAAAATATATAGAAAGGTACGGAATAGGGATCTTATTATTTGCTATATTTATACTTTCTTTTTATTTTAGGTTAATGCCTTTACAAAAACTTGGTAATTACTTACAAGCCATAGACCCTTATTATATTTTTAGAACCACACAAGATTTAGTTAATAACGACTTTGTTTTGAAAGATGTGGATATGTTAAGATATTATCCTACTGGTTTTAGTCCAAAAGCTGAACTATATTATCTTTACTATATTTATGGTATTTTGTATGTTTTGTTGTTTAAATGGTGGGGCGTTTCTTTTTTAAAATATGCTCAAATCATTCCTGCTCTTTTAGGCGCTTCTTATGTGATTCTTGCCTATTTTATTGGTAAAGAGTTAAAGGATAGAATTTTAGGTGTTTATTCTTCTTTAGCAATGGCCGTAATTACTATCATTTATGCAAGATCTTCTGCAGGGTTTTTTGAGAAAGAACCTTTATCAGGATTTTTTGTTTTATTGAGCGTGTTATTTTTTATTAAGGCTTATAAATCTGTAAGGTTTTTAGATGGAATATTGTTTGCTTTATTTACTGCTTTGTCTTATGCAGTGTGGGGTGGTGCTGTTTCTCTTTATTATTTATATGCTGCGGTGCTTTTAGGATTATGGATATTGAATAAGCTTTCATGGGAACAGGCAAAGATTTTGGCTTTATCAAGTGTTTTGGCGGCATTTTTGTATGCTTTTATGTACTCAAAATATTATATGCTAAAAAGCGGTGCTTTAGGTCTTTTAACTTTTACAGGATTGTTTGTTTTAGGAATAGAATTTTATTTTAAAAGGTATTCTATTTCTCGTTCTTCATATCATAATGCAGGTATATTGGCAGCGATTGTGCTTTTCATTTTCATAGGCTCTTTTTTTAGTGCAACTTTGGCAAAAAACATAGACCAACTTTATAGATTGATTGTTTATAAAAAAGCAGTTATGGAAAGTACTGTTGCAGAAAATGTTCCTGCAAATTGGGGTTATTTTAAAGGATCTTATTATTACAATGTGATCGAGTTTGACCGCTTTATTAATGATAAAATTCAACTTTTAAATTCCACAGGAATGACTTTAATAGGATATTTACTTTCTTTAGTAGGTTTGATTCTTAAACCTGTATTTTTCATTTTTTCACCTTTGGTTTTAATGCTGATTGGTTTGGGTGCGATGCTTTACGAATCTTTAAAAAATGATAAAAATATGATAATAAAAGTGTTAGTGGTTTTTTCATATGCAATTCTTTTATTGTCTTATTACTTTTTTATTGGATCTCAGGGTACTTTTACCACAGCCAACATAATTTATGTGTTAGCCTCAGCCGTAATAATTTTGTATGTGCTCTATAAGAAACCTTTGGAAGGCACTTTGTTAGCATTCTTATTAGCTTCTTTTTTGATGTTCGTGACGAAGGTTAGAATAG
>JAADEF010000088.1 GCA_013153555.1 Candidatus Nanohalarchaeota archaeon
AGGGAAAATTTCTTTCCCGCTATGGGCCGGCCCGGATTCGAACCGGGGACCTCCGCCGTGTGAGGGCGGCGTCATAACCACTAGACCACCGGCCCTTAGCTAAATTCTTGCTCAAATAAAGTAATGAAATGCTTTAATCTTTCTTCATTTCTTTGGAATTTCATGTTGGCAATGGTTACAAGATGTGTTAAATTGCTGTAGAGTTGAGTGGTTTCATAATATAATGGTGAAGCTAAAGTGTCAAGCCCTATTATTTCGAGCATAATTCTTGGCTTTATCTGCATGATTCCACTTCTTTTTAATCCTGCTTTATTTCTAGCTAAGTCTAAAAGTTTTAAAGCGTTATCTATGGTGTCTGCCCCAATATGGATAATGAAAGAATCTTGTTTTAACCAAGTTATTTTTCCTTTTTCAGATGTGATTGCTTTTTCAACTTCTTCTACTGTTACTGTTCTATGCCACTTGCCCAACCATTTATGATCTTTCTTATTTTCTTTGAAAGGCACGAGATCAACAGTTATCCTTCCATAACATGAAGAGGTGGTGTAAAAAGAAGGATGACTGTTTATGATGTTTAAATAGGGTATGATTGGCTCATCTACTAGCTTTCTTTCTAATGCTTCTTGCAGATCTTTCAATGCTATTTTTTTATAATGCTCAAAATTCATAATCTTTATAAAACCTACTTTTAATTTTAAAAATATGTTGGAATCTTTGATAGTTAATGCAAGTAGTTTTGCTGTTGATCTTATATACAACTTAGGATATGGAGGCATAATTATTTTAATGTTTTTAGAAAGCTCTTTTTTTCCTTTTCCTTCAGAAATAGTTATGATTCCTGCAGGGTATTTGGCTCAGCAAGGAAAAATGAATCTTTTATTAGTGATTTTAGCCGGAGTGATGGGAAGTTTGTTAGGTGCGATTTTTAATTATTATGTTGGTTATAAATTAGGAAGACCTTTTTTGAAAAAATGGGGGAGGTATCTGCTTCTAAATAATGAAAAGATAGCATGGCTTGAAGAAAAGTTTAATCTGCACGGCGAAATAATAACTTTTGTTGGAAGGCTCATTCCCGGGATAAGGCAATATGTATCTTTTCCTCCTGGAATTACTGCAATGGATAAAAAGCGTTTTGTCATATATACTTTGGCGGGGGCTTCTATATGGGTAAGTGTGTTGGCTTTAGTAGGGTATTTTATTGGAGAAAATAAAACTTTAATAGATGCATATTTACACGAGATTACTTATGCTTTAATAGCTTTTGTTGTGGTTGTTTTAATAGGTTATGTATTTATCATAAAAAGAAAGAAAAGAAAATAGCTTATATTTCTCCTATTTCTTTAAGCTTAGAATAAAGAACTTTAAAGCTTTCTATTATTTGTTCTTCTGATTTTGCACCAGTGCATATGATTTTTCCTGTCCTAAACATTAGAAATACTACTCCTGTTTCGCTTTGTCTATAAACCAATCCTGGAAACTGATCTGGCTCATACTCTGTTTCCTCTAAGCTAAATGCAATATTTGTTAGATTTAACGATTTTCCTACATGTGTGGATGCAACAACATTATCTATTTTATATTTCTCGTTTTTTACAGGTATTTCAAGTTCATTAAATATGGACATTAACCTATCTATTGCTTCTTGAGCTTCACGTGCAGATTTAGTACCTGTGCTGACCACTTTTCCGTTACTGAAAATTAATGCTGCTGATCTAGGCTCATTTAGTCTTAAAACCAATCCTGGAAACTGATCTGGCTCATACTCTACATTTTCCACATATTCTGCTAACCTTGTCAAAGGTATTCTATCATTTACCTTCATAGAAGCTACCACATTATGTACTCTGATATCCCACTCCATAAGAACCCTCCTTTTCTTCCTTAAACTTATTTTATATTATATGTGTTGATATATTTATATATTTATATATCGAGATATCTTTTTAAATGTTAATTTCATTTTTCGTTATACGTGAAGGTTATGCGAAATCAATATTTTGTTCATTCTTTCATGAGATTAGAATGCTGTTGGTTTATATTTAGCTGAAAGGTGATTGATTTTTAATTTCATCTCTTCTAGGATATTTTGAATTTGTTTGTAAGAAAGCCATTTTTCAAAATAAAGAGAATATATGTACTGATCTTCATCTGTGATAACATAATAAATAGAATCATTTTGAAGATAGGGGTTAGTAGTTATGTTTATGTCTTTTCCTATAATGCCGTAAACAGAGCCTATTTGAGGTTCTACAACAACTGCGTTTTGCTGTTGTAGTTGCGAAGGGTAGTTGATTTTTTCTGGCGTAAAAGCAACCATGCAATGTCCTGTATACTGATGAGCGTTAAAATCATATATGTTGCCACATACCACATAAGCATAAGTATAATTAGAAAGTTTCCAAACATATACATTTGGGTAATACCATGTTTGGGTATTTTCTAAAAAGAAGTCTTGAGCTTTTTCACCAAGATGCTGAGGAACATCAAAAGAAAAGCTTAGAAGAACGAGTTCATCAGCTCCTTTTTCGTAGCATAGTTGTTTAAGATAGTTAAACTCTGCTTTGTAAAATAAAGCGTAATCTTCACAATCTCCTCCTTCGTTTTCTACAAACTCTTCAAGGGAGAGAAGCTTATCTTCTTTTGTTGTTGTTTCGTTATCGTATTTATAATCAAATCCAAAAATATACTCTTGCGAATTCATGTGTTCTATGCATCCTAAATTAATATAGCATTTGTCTTTTTCAATCCTTACACATCTGTTAAAAAGAATGGATAGCTTGCTTTCTTCTATCCCACTATTTTTTAACTCTGAATTATATTTGAACCATTGAAGCGCATCGCTTACCTCCTGCTCATAAGCATATAATGACTGATTTATTAAAGTTATGTTTTCATAGAGCATGATGTATTGGTTCTGAAGATTTAAGTATTGGTAAGTTAGATTTTCGTACTCGTATTTTATCTTTTCTAAATCACTAATGCACTGCTCATAATAATGCGATAAAGTTGTGTTTTCACTAAAAAGATAAATGTTATAAGCTATACTTGCTAGGAATAGTATAAACACCGTAGTGACTAAAAAGGAATTTGATTTTTCACCCATATGTATATGATTTGAGACAAGGTTTAATTTATAGTTATTCTTTCGTCAGAAAATCATCAAGCATTTGGCGCTTCACACAGAGCAATAATAGTCCCCCCTCAAAGACAGGCTTCCTACCGAAAGTAGGCTTTTGATCAAACTTTTTTTAAAAGTTTGTTCCCATCGAAGATGGGCTTTTGATCAAACTTTCTTAAAGTTTGTTTGGGTCAAACCTTTAGAAAAGGTTTGTCAGGGAAAATTTGTTTCCCGCCATGAGCCGTTAAGATGGAGAGGTAGTAAAGCATTACTTTGAAGGCATTAGGTGTTTCCGCATTAGCGAGAAACACATATATTCATTTTAGTGTCAACTGATATTTGCAGTTGTTCCCGAAGGGGCAAAGCCCCTTGGCATGCGAGCGTAAGCGAGTTAGTGGGTTAATGCAAAGCATTAACCCGCTCTAGGGTGCAGGGAAGAATTTCCCGCTACGAGCCCGGTGGGATTTGAACCCACGACCTGCAGGTTAGAAGCCTGCCGCTCTAACCAAGCTGAGCTACGGGCCCAATCAGAATTAGATTAAATAAATTTAAAAACTTTTAGATGACTGTTAAAGTGATATAAGCTATAAGGCTCATGATTATACTATGTCTAAATCCTGCTGATATTTTACCTTCTGCAAGTTTACCGATAACGAGCCCTGAAAAAATACCTTGTATTACTCCCAAATGAGTGAATAGCTGATTATAGAGTTCTGTGTTAATTGTGAGGGATTGGCTATCTCCTCCACTTGTTGATAAAGCAGGAATGAGAAATTTCTTCATACCTATCATTACTGCTATGAAAATAATGAAAATAAAGTATCCTTGCACCATCTGACCATGAATGCTTGCCTTTCTTTCTTTTTTGATGCGATCTATTTCAAAAGTAGATTGAGTTACTGATTCTAATACATCTGCTAAATTACCTCCCGATCTGTATGCTTCTAAAACCGTTGCTATTACTCTTTTTATAAGAGGGTTTTTGGTTTTTTCTGCGAATCTAGCCATAGCTTTATTGAACGGTACACCCCATGAAAGTTCCACTACCAAACCTTTTACATATTCATCAAGTTTCCCGTAATGGCTTCTGGATGCATATATTACTGCTTTGTTTAAATCCATGCCGCTTCTTAATCCTTCAACAATATTTCTTAAAAAAGTTGGAAAGTTATCTTCTATTGCTTTTGCTTGGAGATATTTCACATATTTGTAAATAGTGGGAGGGAGTAAAAACACTATTAAAGCCAATGCATTGATAATGTTTGCTAAAAGAGCTGCACCAGATCCTTCCAGTTTTGATATTATTTGTATATTTACTAAAAGGAGTATCAATGCAGAAAAAGTTGATGCAAATGCCAATATTATAAAATTCCAATCCTGCTGTTTTACCCATTCTTCTAATTTACCTTTTCTTTTTTTCATATTATACCTCTGGTTGAGTTAAATGCAAAAATAAAAGGAAAGCAAGATTAATAAATGGTATGAATATGTAAATGCCTAATTTCATAATGTATTCTGGCTTATAATTCATTAAAGTGCTGTCAGGAACCACATTTATAACTGCTAAAAGCGTTATAAGAAATAAAGGTGCAGTAATTAAAACAGCGGTGTAGATGTCTGCATAAGTTTGAAGGGTTTCTAAATATTTTTTTCTTTCTAAGCGGTAATTGAAAAGTGCCTGATGACTCATTTCTTTTAAATACTCTCTTAAATTACCTCCACTCTCTATTATGGAAATAATACCAAACAAGATGGCTTTTAATTTTTCAGAGGGCGTGGTTAAAGCAACATTTTTCATGGCTTGGAGGATATCTTCTCCTAATACCTCCATTCTTTGAATGATTCTTTTGAACTCTTCAGTAATTTCTCCATAGTGTGCTAATTCTATCATCATTTTGAATGCTTTGTCTAAAGGAACAGAAGCATACGATATTGCAGCCAAGTGATTTAATGCGAAAGGAAGGTTGTTATTTATGCTTTTTTTTCGTTCTGAAATTACATAATAAGGATAAATGTAACCCACTAAAAACACCACACCAAAAGGTATTAGCAAAGAAAGAATTAACATAGAAATAAAAGTGTATAGCGAATAATCTATGGCTAAATAAACAGCAGAAACTGCAGCTATTAAGATGAATGAACTAAATGTGGCAATAGCCCCTAAACTGCCTATGTACGTGTCAGGATTATAAGGTAGGTTAGCTTTGATTATTGCTTCTTTAAGAGGATTAAAAAAATCAGGATATATTCTTTGTATTTTAGAAAAATAGCGGTGAATAAGAGCATTAAGCGAAGAAGCTTTAAGAATGGCAAGCACTTCCAAAGCCATTTCTTCATGTTTGTGTTTTTTTGAATCTTCAAGAAGACCTTTTTGGTATAAGAGTTGCTTTATTTTTCCCATTCTATCACAATAGGGGTTCATCCTTTTTCATCATATCTAATGCTCCTTCTTTGTCTTTGTAATAATAATGGACATATTTTGCTAATTGAAAAAAGTTAGTGATGTTCTTGCTATCCAGCCACTCTAAATATGCTTTGCGGGTATTTATTTCATCTTCTATTTGATTTATAGGAAGGCCGTATTCACTACTTATTTTCTCCAATAAGTAGCTGTTTCTTTTTATTATTTCATCTCTTGCAGGATCCCATTCAAAAACATCGTTTACATGAGCTCTTCCTGTGGTTTTATCCACATCTATGAGTTCAGAAGCCTTTTTGAGCCTTCTATAGCTTTTTCCATATTGTAAAGCATGACTCATAATAAGTATTAGATCAAGAGATTCTACTAGTTCTGGAGGCAGGCTTATTGGTGGGGTTTCTATTCTTTTAATGATATCATCAACACTACCTCCGTGTATGGTACCTATGGAAGGATGACCAGAAGCCATACCTTGAAAAAGAACAGATGCTTCTTTACCTCTAACCTCTCCTACAATCACATAATCTGGATTTTGTCTAAAACTTTCTTTTAATAAGTCAAACATGGTGATTTCTCCATACTTGCTTCCTGTTGCTGTTGTTCCAAATCCTGTTCTTACTACTGCAGGTATCCAATTTTCGTGATAAAGTCGGAGTTCTCTTGTATCTTCAATTGAGATTATTTTATCCTCGGGAGGTATGAACATTACCAATGCATTCAATAATGTGGTTTTACCAGCACCTGTACCTCCTGCAATCAATATGTTAAGTTTGTGCTCTATTATAAACCATGCATAAGCTAAAAAATCTAAGGATACTGTTTTTAAGCGGTAAAGATCTAAAGGGCTGTAAGGAATGCGTATAAATTTTCTAATGGAGAAAGTAGGTCCGTGAGTTGTTACATCACTGGAAAGCGTTGCATTTACTCTTGAACCATCTGGCAAAGTACCATCTAACAAAGGCTCCGCATAAGATACATATCTTTTACATTTTTCAGCAAGTTTCATAATAAATTCTTCTAGTTCTTCTTCTGAATCGTACACAATATTGGTTTTAATATTACCGAATTTTTTGTGAGTAAGGTATATAGGTATGTTTACTCCATCACAACCAATATCCTCTATAAAAGGATCATGCATCAGCGGTTCTATTTTACCCAATCCTACAAAATTTTTATAAACATAATACATTATTCTGCTGAATTGACCTGGTTTTAAAAGGATACCGTAATCATCTAATATTTTTTTAGTTTTGCTTTTTATGTATTCTACTTGATCATCTAATGAAGAAAGTTCTTTAAATTCTTTATCCAAGTAGGCAGCAATATTTTCTTTAATTGTTTGATAAATTTCTTTTTCTTCTGCGGAGAGAGTGGGTTCTTTTATAGAGTATATGATGTCTTTTTCTTTATCATCCCACTTTATATGTGCCATTGCGAAAGGGGGTATGAGCGGATATTTGATATCAAGCTTTCTAATATCTTTTTGTTCTGGAAAAAAGATTAAGGAAGTTGTAGTTTTTATTTTAAAATTTTCTATTTCTTTTTTTACTTTGTTTTCTATGCTTTTTAGTTCGTAATATTTTCTTCTTAATATTCCCCTTAACTGAACCATAAAATATATATAGCTCCTTGATTCAAATATATAAATTAGTATCTGGTAATTTATATTTCGAGGAGGTGTGATGTGATGAAAAAACAAGTATTAAAAAAGGGAGTTTCACCTTTGATTGCAGCAGTTCTTTTAATAGTATTTACTGTGGCAATTGGAGCAGTAGTGTTGAATTGGATGACTTCATATACTAAAGGTACTACGGAAACAGCCGGTACAGATACTTCTTCAACTATTCAATGTGCTAAACAAATTATTGTTATAGAAAACGTAACCAAATCTAATGGTCAGGTTATTGTAAGAGCAGAAAATCAAGGAAGTGCTGATGCGACCATAAGCAGCATTATTTTGTATGATGCAAATAGTAAATCGTGTGAAACCACGGGATTAGCACATACAATACCAGCAGGAGGATATAAAATTATAGAAGTCAATAATACTGCATGTGATGCAGTAGATAACACTTCTTATACTGTGAGAATAAGTACTGACTGTGGTGCTTCAGATACATTCCTTTATCCTACTGGGAAATAAGTAATTGAATAATCGCGCTATTGCGCGATTTTTTATATTTTTATTAGGTGCAAGATATGATTCTTTGTAGAGAGAACAAAAAATTAGGATTATCTTCTTTAATAGGCGAAGTTATTATGATTAGTTTAGTTATAGCTATTGCCGCTTTTGTATATTTGTGGGGTAATTCTTTTTCTCAAGGCAATATTTCTAAAACAGACGAAAAAGTATATGAATTAAAAGAATGCGCTCAAATATTGGGCAGATTGGACGAATTTTTTTATGATCTCCAAAGTGATTCTGCTAAAATGCTTATAAGTGTGGCTCCTGCAGGGAAATCTTATATAATAGAAAAGATAGAGCTTTATAATGTAGAAGGAGAGAAATGTACTTACGACAATACACTTATTTTAAGAAATGGAGAGGCAAAATTCATTACTTTTCAGTGTGAGCCGGGTTTTCTTAACAATTGTAAAGATCTCAAAAATTTGGCTATCGTTTCTCCTTGTTCTGATAAATCCATCTATTTGACTGATCCTTTGGTTTCATCGACAGATAATAAATGTAAGCTAAAATCTCTTCTGTTCTACTAATTCCCAATAATGAAAAAAGCTTTAATTTAAAGTCTCTGTTCAAGTACAAACCCCTTTTTTGAAGTTCGTGAATGTGATGTTTTCCTTCTTTATCCTCGTCAAGGAAATCTACAATGTTTAGGTCGAATAATTCTCTAGCTATTGATTCATAAGATTTATGACTTATAGTATATATTTTTTCAGCACGTACACCTAACTCTTTTAACGCACTTTTGTCTTTTTGACCTTCTACGATTATGACAATATTTGGGCAAGAGCTCGATGACTTTAATTTTTCTATTAATTGCTTGAATTCTTCTAACTCCTCTTTGCTTAATAATTTCATAATTTATTTTTTATACCTGCATATATTTTTTTAAATAATGCAGGCAAAACAGTCATTGTTATTCCTATAAGAGCAATTAATAAAATATCATAGCGAGTGAGGTTTTCTAATCCCAAATATTCACGGGTTATGGGTATTTCTATAATGGCTATTTGGAGAAGTATAACACCTATTAAGGAATAAAGAAGTATTTTGTTATCAAAGAGAGATTCACGGTAATGTTTTTTTATCATGTACGCTCTTAACGATTCATAAAGCACTAAAGAAGTTAAAGCAATTGTTTGTGCATGTTGTAAGGAGATACCTGCATAGTATTTTGCTAATAAAGCAATAATAGTACCATAAAATAAACCTATGCTTAACATTTTTATGAGGTTGTGTTTATTGATAACACCTTTTTTTAATTTTCTTTTAAATGATTTGCTCATAATGTTTTTATGAGGTTTATCGAATGCAAAAGAAATGGCAGGTAAGCTATCTGTAACTAAGTTTATCCAGAGAATGTGCAGAGGTTTTAGAGCAACAAATCCCATAAGCATGCTTAAAAACACCACTGTAATTTCAGTAATGTTGGTACTAATAAGATAATTTATGCTTTTTTTGATATTGTGGAATATGTTTCTCCCTTCTTCTATGGCACTTACAATGTTGGTGAAATTATCATTTAGTAAAACAATATCTGCTGCTTCTTTGGCAGCATCGCTTCCTCTCTCACCCATGGCAATACCCACATCAGCATATTTTAATGCTAAAATGTCATTTACACCATCGCCTGTCATAGAAACAATGTATTTTTTCTTTTTAAGCATTTTTAATATCTCGTATTTGTGTTCTGGATTTACTCGGGCAAATATTTTTATACCTGCATCATAGGCTTTTTCGAAATCATCTATGTGTTTGGCTTCTTCTGCTTTTCCTTTTAATCCTATTTTCTTGGCTACTTCTTCAGCTGTAATTTTGCTATCTCCCGTTATCATTATGATATCAATGCCTGCTTCATAGGCTTTAGAAACTGCTTCTTTTACACCTGGGCGGGGTAGGTCTGCTAAGCCAATAAGCCCCACTATTTTAGAAGTATTACCTTTTTTGATAGCTAATGCTATGACTTTTTCTCCTTTTTTAGCAAGCATTTCATAATCTCTTTTCATTTTAGAGTTCCCGTGAAATTCATTAAATATGACTTCTGGTGCACCTTTTATAAGTTCTATTTTTTCATTATTTATTTTACATATTACGCTCATTTTTTTGGTAGAAGAAGAAAACGGATTTATTTTAAGTATTTCACAATGTTCTTTATGGTTAGGTAAAATGCTTTCGCTCCACCTTCTTAATGCAATATCTACTTCATCTCCTAAATAGGTTATTTTTCCTTCTTTTACTATTATTTTTATAGTATTGCAGTATCTTGCAACGAGTTTACAGTATTCTTCATCATAACATACTGTACTGCTTACTTTTAGCTTGTTTTCGGTTAGTGTTCCTGTTTTATCTGAAGCAATGATGTCTGTAGCTCCTAAAACTTGTAAAATATTGATGTTTTTGACTAATGCTTTTTTGTCAAGCATTCTTTTTGTTCCTTTAGCAAGACTTATAGTAATAATAGCAGGCAGGCCTTCGGGTATTGCGGCAACAGCCAAACTCACCGCTATGAGAAGCAAATCAAGCAAAGATATGTTGAGGGTGAAATATCCTATCCCTATCATTATACTGATTATTCCTAAAATAAGCTTAGTAAGAGATGAACTTAACTTTTCCATTTCTTCTATAAAAGGGCTTTTCTCTTTTTGGATTTGTTGAGCTTTCTTAGAGATTTTTCCAAAAACTGTGTTTTCTCCTGTTGCTATTACGACTGCTTTTGCTGTTCCTTTTACTACATATGTTCCTGCAAATCCGATATTTGCTAATTCGTAAATCTCTTTAACCGGCGAATGCAGGGCAGATGCTGTTTTTGCTACCGGTTTGCTTTCACCAGTAAGAATGCTTTCATTAACTTCTAAATCATTAATTTGAATGAAGCGAACATCCGCCCCTATTTTATCTCCTTCTTCTAATAGGATGATGTCTCCTGGAACTAAATAAGAAGAATAAATTAGTTGTATCTTACCGTTCCTTATTACTTTTACTTTGGTTTTAAGATGCTTTCTTAGAGATGTAAGCGTTTTTTGAGCTTTTATCTCTTGATAAGCGCCTATGACAGCATTTAGCACGATTATGGCTAAAATAAATAAGCTGTCTTTATATTCTTTTGAAACAAGTAAATTAATGAGTGCTGCTACTGCTAGCAACCCTATTAACGGGCTATATAATTGATTCCATATTATGCGAAGCAGATTTGTTTTTTCTTGATATTGAACCTCGTTCATACCATAAATTTTCAATCTTTTTTTGGCTTCTTTTTCTGAAAGTCCTTTGTCCTCGTTGGTTTTGAAGTATTGGAGTACTTCTTTAACTGACATTTGGCTGATTTTTTGATGCATAATCTTAAAATTTTAGCACATACATATATAGATTAACATGAATTTAACCCCTTCATTTCATGTGGAAAATGAATTATATGTGAACCCCTTCATTTCATGTGGAGATGGTATGTATGATGGTTTTAAATGATTTTTCAGAAGCAGTAGAGGAAATAGGTAGAGAAATAGAAAAAGAATTAACTTCTTCTGATGAACGGGTGGTGGTTGCTATAGCAGGAACTTCTGCATCCGGAAAATCTTATTTTGCTAATATGTTAAAAAATTATTTAAAGGAGAAAGCAATAGAGTCTTTTTATATAAATGCAGATAATTTTTATAAGAAAACAACACCTTTTTATGTTGAATTTTATGAAAGCTTTGATCACAAAGATACTATTGATTTGGAGGAATTAAAAGAAGTAGTGAAAAAAGTGAAAAATAAAGAAATAAAAACAATTTCTCTACCTGTATATTCTTTTGAAAAAGCAACAAGAGTGGGTTATGAACAACACGATTTAGGAAATGCTGATGTAGTGATTGTTGAAGGAATTTATGTTCTTAATGTGCTTCATGATATTGCTCATTTTCCAATTTATGTTGCATCTACTTCACCTATTAAAGAAGTGATGAGGCGCTTTATAAGAGATACAGAAGGAGAGAGGCTTAAATTGGATCCTGCTTATGTTTTGAAATTACTGGTTGGTGCTTATTTAATGTTTGATTTATTTGGTAAGGAACAGGTTACGAAATGCAGATATTTAGTAAAAAATAATTATGATGTGCTGGAAAACACAAATTTAAAAGAGTGGTCTTCAGTTAAAGTCTTGAACTTAGATGAGTTTTCACAGCAACTTAAAGAATCCGGATGGTGGTACTTTTACGAAGATGAAGATGGTGTGGAATTTATAATTCACGAAGAGATAAATAACAAAATAAGAATATTTTTGAAATCTCAAAAAGGCGTGCTATGTTATGAATTCGATAGTGGTAAGGAATTCATGCTTTTACATTTATTGGCAAAGATCATAGGGCTGAAGTTATATAAAAGAAAAGAAACAAGTCATTAAGAATCAGGAAGCACATCTCTTTGATCTATTATTGCTTCATCTTCATCAAAAGAAGTAATAATTTCTTTTTTACTCGACTGCTTTTTTATCTCAGGTTTTGGTTCTTCTGTTTTGTTAGAAGGGCTGGATGCTACGGCTGGTTCTAATGGAGGAATGATACCTATTTCTTGATAAATTTGTTCAAGTGCTGATTTAGCATTTTCATCTACGGGAAAAGCTGCTTCAAGTGAGTGACCTTTTTCACCATAGCGTGGAATAATATGGAAATGCAGATGTTTCACTACTTGGCCTGCTGATTCTCCATTATTAGATAAGATGTTAAATCCTGTGGCGTTTAGTTTATTTACTAGTTCTTTTGCAATGTGGTGAAGCACCCTACCTATGTTAGTTTGAATTTCTTCGGGGGCTTCATCATATCTTATAATGTGCTGTTTTGGAATGATGAGTGTGTGACCTTTACTTCGGGGATTAATGTCTAAAAAAGCCAGAAATAAGCCATCTTCATAAACTAAAGCAGCGGGTATTTCTTTTGATACGATTTTACAAAAGACACATTCTTCCATAGTAACACCTGTTAAAAAGGAGAGGGACCGGCACGCCGCGGAAATACCGGTCCCAATCGCCCCAGCCAATAAGAGGCGATCATGATTGTTGGTGATAAACTACAACGGGATTTAATTTATGTAAGTTTATATGAATATGTAAGGTATTTTTAATTTTAAAATATTTGTTCATCTATTTCTTTTGCTACTTTTTTTATTCTTTCCATTATTCTTTTTATTTCAAGCTCTATTTCTTCAATTGTTTCCTCTAAATTTCTACCTTTAAGATAGTAGCCTTTTTTAGTCTTTTCTAAAATGCCTGCATAATACATCTTTTCTAAATGATGGTGAGCGGTACTTTTAGAAATGTGGATTTTTTTTGCAAGTTCTTCTATTTTTACAGGTTGAGAATTCTTTGCTTTGGAAAGGATGATTTCCATTATTTTGAGCAGGGTTCCTTCTAAATCTCTTTTAGTGCTTACTCCTAATGAAATAGCTATCCATTCTAACATATCTTTGGTTGTGTGTGATTCAGGATATCTTTTTTCCACAATTTTTATGCTTCTTTTATATTCTACCATATCAATTATTATAGTTTGTTTTAATTTAAAAATTTTCGAAAACTTTTATGAAATGAATTAGGAAAAAAGAAAGAACAATAAATATATATGCCTTCCCTTACTTTATTTGTATATGGATGATGCTTTTGAAAAAAAGAAAAAAATTGGTTTTTATGAAAAAAAATATTTTTGGATGTATGTGGTAGGGTTAATTCTTAGCGTAGGCATTAATGCTAATTTATTTTTTGTGCTGATTTCTTTAGGCGGTGTTTATGTTTTAAAGAAAATGTATGAAGAGGAGTCTGTTGCAATAGATATTGATAAAATAGAGGCCATGCTTATTTTTTTAATTACGGGTTTTGTAGTTCCTTATTTTTTGATTTTGAGCATAATAGTGATTCCTTATTATTTATTAAAAATAGATTATAAGGAGCTGTTAGATGCATTGAAGATACATACTTTTATAGGTGTTTTCAGTATATCAGTGATTTCTTTGCTTTCGTTGATATTGTACGCAGAAATACTTAAAAGCATCATAGGTGTGTTTTTTGGTGCAATTACTTCTATTTTTGTAGGAACTTTAATCGGATTATTTATTTATTTTAAAATATTTTTAAAGTTCCTTAAAACTGAATTTTATCATGAATTTAATTTTTATGCATTATGGATTTCTTATAGTATTTTGATGAGTTTGATCGTTGTATTGAAAGAGGTGATGTGATTTTGAAGCGTCGTGTTTTACCCTCTGCTGTAAAAGAAAGAACAAAGGAAAAAGAATTATCTCGTACTAAGGAAGATGTGGCTTTTATTAAACGTCTCGTTCTTCATGGATTCAAAAGTTTTGCTAATAAAACTGTAATACCTTTTTATCCAGGATTTAATGCGATTATTGGTCCTAACGGCTCGGGTAAATCTAATATTATAGATGCTTTTGTATTTGTGTTGGGTAGTGCTTCCCGAGAAATGAGGGCAGGAAGGTTGGAGCATGTAATTTATAATGGTGGGTATGGTAGAAAAGGAGCAGAATATGCAGAAGTAGAACTTCATTTAGATAATTCTTCTAGATTACTTCCTTATGAAGATGAAACAGTCATAATTAGCAGAAAGGTAAACCGTAAGGGTCAGAGCATATACCGTGTGAATGGTAAACTTGAAACTAAAGAAAAAGTGATGGAATTATTAGAAAAGGCAGGAATTAAAGCAGGACATCATAATATTATTTTGCAGGGAGATGTGGTTAATCTCATTAAGATGAAACCAAAAGAAAGGAGAACTATAATTGATAGGATTGCAGGTATAGAAGAATATAATAAAAAAAAGGAGAAAGCATATGAAGAGCTTGAGCAAGCAGAAGAAAATTTAAAAGAAGCACGGCTTATTTTAGATCAAAAAAAAGAATTTTTAGATAAGCTTAAATATGAAAGAGATATTGCTTTAAAAGTTAAGGAATTGGAAGAGAAGAAAAAAATACTCGAGGCTCAATTGAGCTTTAGTAGGCTTAAATCAGTGGAAAGCGAGCTAATACGCATCAAAGAAACTTTGGATGTAAAAGAGAAAGAGTATATTAATGCTAAATCAAAAGTGGAAAGTTATGACTTAGATATAGAGAGTTTAGAGAATGAACTTAAATCTATTGATGAAATAATTATAGAGCTTAGCACGGATAAAAAAGCAAGTCGCGAAATACAAAATGTGTTAGAAAAAATATATGAAAGAGAAGCTAAAATAAGAGAAAATGAAAAAGAAATAAAGTATTTGAGAGATATGATTTCTAAATTGGAGGCGATGAGTGAGAGCTCTTCTTCTGGTAGGGAAGAAGAGATTTTGAATATACTGCGTAAAGAAGGAGTTAAAATTGAAGGATTTTTAAAGGATCTGATAAGCGTAGATGAAAAGTACCGAGTGGCGTTAGAAGTTGCGCTGGGCAATCATGTTTATGATGTTGTGGTTGAGAATGAAGATGAAGCACTTAAAGCCATTAATATCCTTAAAGCTAGAGGATTAGGAAGATTGAGATTTTTACCTTTAAACAGATTGGAGAAGCATGTTCCTTCCTCTCGTGCTGAAATATCCAAAACAATGCCTGGTATTATAGGCTACGCATCTGAATTAATAAGTTTTGATTCTAAATATCGTAAGGCGGTGGATTATGCTTTAAGAGACACTTTAATTGCAGAGGGCGTTAATGAAGCTAAGCGAATCAAAGGAGTGCGTGTGGTGACTTTAGAAGGAGAAGTTTTTGATCCCGCAGGAGGCATAATCGGAGGTTCTTTAAAATCTAGAAAAAAAGTATTAAGTACTAATTCTGTGAGAAAAGAAATAGAAAAATATGAAAGAAAGATTAGTGTGTTGATTAAAGAAAATGAGCTGTTGAATGAGGAATTAAGTGATTTAAAGGCATTGTTAGATGAATTAAAGCAAAAAGAAGAAGGTGAAAGCACAGAAATATTGGAAATGCAGGAGAAAAAGAAAGAAATTGAGGGAAAGTTGGAAAGCATTAAGCAAGAGAGAAAGAAGTATTATGAGAAGATGCTTATTTTAGAGAGTGAAATAAATAATTTAAAAATTAAAAAAGCCAGGTTAGAGGCGGATTATGACAATATTAAGGAAGACTTTGAACAATATAAAGATCAAGTGGAAAAGCTTAGTGTTGATGATCC
>JAADEF010000079.1 GCA_013153555.1 Candidatus Nanohalarchaeota archaeon
CTTTCCACCATTCTTTTACAGAATATTTGCTTAATCTCAATATTTCTCCTATTTTCCAGCATGTACCTAACTCTTTACACATTTTTTGAAGAATTAAACCTAAATAGTATGCGCATTTGCATTTTTTGAATAAGCGAGAGAGCTTAAATGCTCTATATACTTCATATCCACCAAACGCTTCATCTCCTCCATCCCCACTTAGTACCACTTTTACTTGTGATGAAGCATGTTTGCTTAACTTCATTACAGCAAAAGAAGAGTAATCTGCAAACGGCTCATCATATGCAACAAAATAATCATCCAACAGATGTTGAAAATCCTCTTTATTATAAAGAATTATCTCTGGATTTGTCCACTTTTTTACTAAATCTGACTCATCATATCGAGGATCATAGAATTTTATTGTGAATGCTTTAGGGGATTGAGATTGAAGTAAGGCATAAATAAGTGAGCTGTCTATTCCAGAACTTAAAAATATGCCAACAGGCACATCACTTCTTTCCCATCTTAAATTTACTGCTTCTCTTAGTGTTTTGTCTATATTTTCAAGAGCTTCTTTTTTACTTTTTACAGGGCTGTACGGAGGTAATCTAAAAAATTTTTCAATTTTTATTTCTTTGCCACGATTCCATTCTAATATGCTTCCAGGAGGTAGCTTTTTCACTTCTTCAAATATGGTAAAGGGAGAAGGTACGAATCCCAAGGAAAAATAAAGTTCTACTGCTTTTTTACTAATGGTGCGGTTTTTTAACCACTGCAACAATCCTTTAAGTTCACTGCTAAATATGAAGTGTTGGGATGATGTCACATAGTAAAAAGGCTTTTTACCTACCCTATCTCGTGAGCAAAAAAATTTTTTTCCATCGTAAATGCAGAAAGCCCACATGCCGTTGAGCTTATGCACCACATCTTTACCATAAAAAATATATGCTGCTACCAGCACTTCTGTATCTGAGCTTGTGTTAAAATTAAATCCGTGCTTTATAAGTTCTGATCTGATTTCTTTATAATTATAAATTTCTCCATTAAAAACTATCCAGTATTCTTTTCCTTCATGCTCGTATTTTAACGGCTGATTGGCTCGCTCATCTAAATCTATGATGCTTAACCTAACTTGCCCCAAAGTAGCATTATTTAATACTATATGATTTTCTGCATCAGGCCCTCTGTGTTTTATGGCAGAATTCATTTTTTTAATAAGATTTTCATCCTGCCAACTAAATCCGTTAATACCACACATATTATCTTTCCTTGTATTTTTCTCTG
Organism: Candidatus Nanohalarchaeota archaeon; assembly: GCA_013153555.1. GTDB lineage: Archaea > EX4484-52 > EX4484-52 > EX4484-52 > JAADEF01 > JAADEF01. The sequence continues at coordinate 1,267 of JAADEF010000079.1, forward strand.
CCCACTCCTATGTAAATAAATCCGGCCTCTTTTACTTTATCAGGATCAAATATGAGCCTACCGTCAAAAAATATTACTTTTTCTTTTTTAGTGTATTTTTTTAATTCTTCCAAATTTAGATTTTTATAATAATCGTGATCTGTTGCAATAACAATAACATCTACATCTTCAACAATGTTTTCTATTTTAGTATTATTGTAATCTAGGTGGTAAGGATCATGGACTTTTACTTCTGCTCCAAAATTTTTTAATAGTTCTATGAGTTTGGTAGATGGAGAATTTCTGAAATCTCCAATGTTTCCTTTATAGCTTAAACCTAAAATTGCTATTTTACTTCCTTTCACTGATTTTTCTAAGTTATTAAGTGCTTTTATTATGAGATTGAAGGAATAAAACGGCATATTGTCGTTAATCGCCCTACCTGATAAGATTACCTTAGGATGGTGATCTTTTTTATGGGCAAGATATGTTAAATAATAAGGATCCACTGGCAAGCAATGACCTCCCACTCCTATGCCTGGAACAAATTTGATGAAATTCCATTTCGTAGCTGCTGCATCAATGACTTCTTTTATATCTATTTTTAGTTTATCTGCGATCATTGCAAGCTCATTCATCAATGCTATGTTTAAATCACGTTGTATGTTCTCTATGATTTTTGCTGCTTCTGCAGTTCTTAAATCTCTAACTATGTGGGTGTCTTTTACTATTTTTTTATAGAGATCTGCTACTTTTGCTGCTGCCTCAGATGATGAGGCACCAACAACTCTTATTACTTTATCTATGGTGTGGTTTTTATCTCCGGGATTATAGCGTTCAGGAACATGCGCAACAAAAAAATCTTCGTTTATTTTTAATCCGCTTTTTTGTTCTAAAAAGGGAATAAGCTCTTCTTCACTAAAAGTAGGATAAACTGTGCTTTCAAGCACCACTATGTCCCCTTTTTTTAAACCTTTAGCAATAGTTTCTGCTGCTGAAAACACATAGCTTAGATCAGGTATTTTTGTTTCTTTTATGGGGGTAGGTACACAAATGATATGGATATTGGCTTTTTTAGAGGCATCTATTCCGTCTGTTGTTGCTTCAAAATTATTTTTATGCTCTTCTAACAAATATTGAAGATCTAAATCTTTGAGATGCACTTTTCCTTTATTTAAACTCTCAATTATGGATTTGTTGACATCTACACCTATTACTTTATATCCTTTGCTTGCAAAGTGCAGTGCAGTAGGCAAACCAACATACCCCAATCCATATACTGCAATTATATCTTCCATAAATTTGTTTTATCGCTAATATCTTTAAAAACCTTAAAAGCTATGATTTTTTTATGGATTTTAAGAAATGGAAAAAAAGAAAGGTTTGCTTGATTTTACATAAACATGCAGATTTAGATGCGTTAGCCTCTGCTGTCGCTTTTCAAAGCTATCTTCAACGAAAATATAATGTTAAAAGCAGTATTTATGCTAAATCTTTGAACTCTCTTTCTAAATATTATGCTGAGGAAAATGATGTGGCGGTGGTGTTGGTTAAGGAAGAATACCTTTCATGCGATATTGCGGTTTTAATAGATACTGCTTCCTTAAAACAAGTAGGTTTCACACTTAAAGCCAGCAAGCTGTATGTAATAGATCACCATGCTTTTAATGATGTGCCTGCTGATGATGCGATAATAAAGAGATATTCTTCTACTGCTCGAGTTATGTATGAGATTATGCGAGATGTAAATGCTTACGAAGCATCTCACTTAATTGCAGGCATGTTGTATGATACGGGCTTTTTAAAATATGCAGACATTGAAGATGTTAAAATTTTAGCTGTGCTTTTGGAAATATCTAAAAAACAGCTTAGCGAGTATGGCTTTATTCAAGAGAATATTTTAAATGTGACAAAATCCTTAAAACCCTTTTTGGTTAAAGCGCTTAAAAGAGCCATTATGGATGAAAAAGAAGAAGTCAGCTACATCATTACAAAAGTAGGTAGTTATGAAAGCAAGATTGCATCTCTTTTATTAAAATTAGGATTTGATTTGGCGGTTGTGGTTGTATCAAGAAAAAATGAGCACGGCATCAGCATAAGGATGGATGATAAAGTTGTTAAAAAGAGAGATCCACAACATTTGTTGGAATTACTTTCTGCTAAAAACTTTCAATGTGGAGGTCATCAAAATATATTTTATTGTTCTTGTAAGGGT
>JAADEF010000051.1 GCA_013153555.1 Candidatus Nanohalarchaeota archaeon
TGCACAGATTTAACAAATCCATATTTAGCTTTTGAATATACTGCTTCATTACCTTTAATCAAGCCATACAGCTCATTCTTAATTTCTTTATAAGAAGGTTCTTTCAATAACACATAATGATGTTTGGAATCGTGAAAATGTACTCGTTTAACCTCGCCCACCATAACCTTTTTACCTACCTCTTCTACATTATAAGGATCATTAATAGAATAATAATGTTCCATTTCATACTTATTCATGCCTATGCTGTGCATAAAAGAAAAGATGTGCTTTGTCATAAGCTTTGCCACAGCTTTATCTTTGTTCAACGCTAATTCTACATGTCTTCTCTTCACTCCTGCTAGATTAGATAACTTCTCATGTACAATCTTAAAATGCTCTTTACTGTCAATATGGTGAAATCCTCCAAAAAATCCCAAATCACCTTCAATCATAATTTCAGAATAGGGCAAAGTAACAACAGACCTGTCTGCTAAAATAAGGCGATTAGATGAGCTAATTCTTTTACCTTCTAAAATCTCCCCTTTATGATATTCTAAAACTAAATTTGTTCTTAACGAAGGTAAGCAATTCTTCACAGCCGGGCGGTGATAGGAAAAAATTAAATGAGGATTGCAATAATGAGAATAAAGCACAACCTTCACATTATTGCGGGACAGCTCCTCTGATGCTATTGCTGCCTGTCCTCCTATGCGTCTTTCTTTAACAAAATGGCTTAATAAACCTATAAACTCCTCTATTTTCTCCTTATTTAGAGGTATTTCTATATCTTTTTCCGATAATATGGCATCTACAATTCTAGGATCTTTCTTACGAAGAAGAGCCATAACTTCTTCATTCACATCCACAATAAGATCTTGCACAACATTAAAACCTGCAATAACTTTCATAATTATTTTAATGAAGTCATTACTTTATATAATTATATTTTTTCTCTCAGCTTTCCTAATTTGCCAAAAAAATAAATTTCTTCTCCATCAACTGCATATACCTCATAATCCTCTAACCGTATATCTAAAATCTTAGAAGAAGTCCAGTGCAGAACATTCATTCCTGGTGAATAGTGGCTCAATGCAGGTGCTATAATCCTATAATATTGATGGCGTTTACTCACTAAAAAACAAGGTATTTTAAGTTTTGCACCAACTTCGTCTTTCAAAGTTAGAGAAGGGTGTAAGTGGTGCATTACAACATGCTTTCTTTCAGGAAACTTCAAATCCTTATCCCCGTGAAACACAAAAAACTTTTCTGTCTCAAACGATTCTTTTAGCTCAATTCCTAGCTCCTCTGCAATACTTATTAAATAATTATCATGATTTCCCTTAATCAATACTAAATGTTTGATTCTTTCAGATAAATAAGTCAACAAATTCTTTATCTCTTTCTTATCTTCGTATGTGTATTTTCCAAAATCGTGCTTTATATCTCCATTCAAAATCAAAGTAATATCTTTGCCGTATTTGTTAATTAAATCATTCAAGATTAATTTAATTTCTTTAAGCTGTTTTTTACTAACAAAAACCCCCTGCTGCCTCATATATTTTTCTAATCCTAAATGCAGATCACCAACAACCAAATAAGAAGAGTCATCTTTAAAATATACAGCCCCTTTGGAACTTATTTCTAACCCGTTCATCAAACTCAGATTATTCATTTCTTTTCACTTTTAGCTTTTGCTTTTTTCTTTTTATTTCTAATTTTCCCTTCCATCTCTGCTTCATGCATCTTAATGTCGCCTTCCACATCTATTTTAGGTATAACTTCGTAAGTTATTATTCTTTCTTCTCCGGGTTTAAGTTCGTTTATGTGCCATTCAATTAAGCTGTAATCTTTGAGTTTCTTAATTCGTGATGGCTTTGGAATAATGCTCTCTTCCACAATTTTAAGCAAGCCATTAACTTTATCCTTAACTACTACCTCTCTAAGTGGTGTGCGGAAGTGCCTATTTTTAATAGTAATGATCACCTTATACTTATGTCCTTTTTTATAATGATGCTTTTTTATAGAAGGCGTTGTATATACCCAAAAAATCAAAATAAGTAATAAAATCATAGCAATTAATGCCAAATATTCCATCCAATTATTCCTCACAATTTTTAAAGAACAGCTTTGATTTGGTTGTACCTCGCATCTTACTACAAGTTCCTTATTCTCATACACATATTCGCAACCACATCCCTCGTCCAATTCTAAATCATAGATGAACGGTAAATAAGTAGGAATAACATATTCATAAGTTCCGGGGGCATTTCCTTCATTAACAACATTTATGTGCTGAATTTTCCTAAAAAAGTTAAACTCTTCTTTTATAGTTTCCTTAATTTCATTATAAGGTATTACTTCAAAAGATACTTCTTTTTTATCTACCACTCTATCTTTATAATCTATTAGCTCTATAAAAGCTTCATATTTACCTGCCTCTGCCTTCCCTATGTCTACTTCCACATAATAAGTATCTTCGCTTTCTTTTTTAACCACCGGAATAGTGTAAGATTTCAGTAAGTTTAATTTAGGTATTGTAATTTTCACCATATAACCTGAAGCATCAACCTTACCGTAGTTTCTCAAAATAAGATAAATACCTAAAGGTTCGTTTCTTTCTAAAGAAGGATCTTTTAGCTTAATCTCCTCAATCTTTAAATCAGGTGCATCTAAAACATACACAATTCTTTTATCATATCCTAATAAATTACCTTCCTTATCTTTTAAATACACATATACTGAATAAGATCCGGGTTTAGCATTAGATGGAGCAGAAAAAGTTATGTTCAACACAACAGGCTTTTCAGGAGATGCATAAAAAGCATTTGAAGGGGTAATGGTTATCCACGATTCGTATCCTAGAGCATATATATCCACAAAATATTCTCCCGATTCGTTAACTAAAATTCTCACTATACCTGTTGCGCTATCACCCTTTTCTATTAGATCATTAAAAAATTGAAGTTGTATAGTTGAGGCATAAGCCTGTGAAGAATAAACATAAAAAGTAATTAAAAACACCGCACTCAACAAAATGCTTTTTCTTTTATAAAAAGGATTCATTCCGTATCACCTTACAGAATAATGGGTTATAAATCTTTATATGTTTTTTTGTTAGGTTCGTGCTCAAGCATAACAACAAAAAAATAATCACTCAGCCTGTTCCAAAAAGCATAAATATGATGTAATTTTAAACTTACTGCTCTTCTCTCCACTTCCCTCGCTTTAATCCTACACATATTCGCATAAACACAAATTTTACTAGAAAATGTTTCCATTATAAAGTCCTTTAAATCATAGTATTCTTCCGCTTTTTTAATTTTTGATTCCATTATAGCTAAAGCATTCTGTATTTCAGAAGAAAGTTTTTGAGAAGTAAGCACAGTATAAGATTTATGAATTGCTTTAATGATAGA
>JAADEF010000027.1 GCA_013153555.1 Candidatus Nanohalarchaeota archaeon
GGCGAATATTTTCTTGATATTGTTTTGCCAAATAATAAAGAAGCTTAGGCAAATGATAATCAGAAGTTATAGCCGCAATTTCAGAAGGAAAATTTGTTTCTTTTAAAAAGTTCTTTACTTGAACATATAAATTTTCTCCAGGCAGAGCAGAAACTTTTATGTTTTCAGGAAAAGTTTTATTAGTAATATTTTCCCATATTTTTTGTACCTCTATTCCTGCTAAGTATTGAGCACCAAACCCATACTTGTCATTTTTTCCAGCCCATGTTCCACCAGTAAAATATATTTCGGGGTTTTCATTTTCAGCAGATAAGAGGTTATTGGCAAAAGAATATGCTGCCAAAGCTCTTAATAAACTTTCTTCTGTTGGTGCATATTCACAAAATAACCATTTCTCTATTCCTGGATAAATTTTAGGATTAAGTTCATACACTTTTTTTATTCCGTGCTGCGGTACAATTATTGGAAGAATTTTTTCATGAGATGACATATCATTATCCTTTATTTCGATAACCTTTTAAACTTTAGCACATGTATGTGCATTATGGCTAAAAAGGTAGAATACATCATTGGTTTGGAAACACATGTTCAGCTCAACACTGAAAGCAAGCTTTTCTGCTCCTGCCGTAATGTTGCATCTTTGAAAGAGGAGCCACAACCTAACACTTATGTGTGTGATGTTTGTTTGGGTATGCCTGGAACAAAACCTTTTTTAAATGAGCGAGTAGTGGAATATGCTTTAAAAGTGGCTCTTGCTTTAAACTGCAAAATAAATCCTGAATTTTATTTTTCTCGAAAAGTTTATTTTTATCCTGATTTAGCAAAGAATTACCAAATAACACAGTATGAGATTCCTGTTGGTTATGATGGTTATGTGATGGTCCAAGGCAAAAAGATAAGGATCAAGCGCGTGCATATAGAAGAAGATCCTGCTAAAATTGTGCATAAAAAAAATTATACGCTAATTGACTATAACCGATCAGGTGTGCCTTTACTGGAAATTGTAACAGAACCTGATTTAAGCACAGCAGAGGAAGCAAGGGAATACCTGTTTAAGCTTAAGCAAATCTTGGAATACATTGGCGTGTATGATTCAACCACTCTTGCAGTTTTTAAATCCGATGCTAATATTTCTGTAAAAGGTCATGAAAGAGTGGAGGTAAAAAATATTACAGGTATTAAGGAAGTGGAGGTTGCTTTAAAGTTTGAGATGTTAAGGCAAAAGCAGCAGATTTTGCAGAAACGCGAGATAAAAAGAGAAACGAGAAGATGGGATGAAGCAGCCAAAGTAACCAAAGCTATGCGTACTAAGGAAGAAGAAGAGGACTACGGTTACATATTGGACGGGGATTTGCCTGTTATTGCTGTGACTAAAAAAGAGCTTGAAGCCATAAAGGCTGCGTTGCCAGAACTTCCTGATGAGAAGCTTGCAAGATTTGTTAAGCAGTACGGCTTGAGCGAGAAAGCAGCAGAATCTTTGGTTTCTGAAAGAGAAATTGCTGATTTGTTTGAAAAAGCAGTTAAATTAGGTGTGAGTATCAAGGAAGCAAGTACATGGATAGGAAGAGTTCTTAAAAAGATTTTAAATTATCATGCTACTACTTACAAAGCATCTCCTTTTAAAGATGAGTGGGTAGTGGATGTGGTTAAAGCATACGAAAAAGGCGAGTATTCTGATGCAGTAGCTGAACAAATACTTCGTAAGATGTTTGAGGATGCTTTACCTTTAAAAGAAATTGTGAAAAAGTACGGCTTTAAGAAAAAGCTTAGCGATGAGCAAGCTTTAAGAAAATTATGCGAAGAAGTTGCTTCTGAAAATCCAAAAGCAGTTGAAGATTACAAGCAAGGCAACACCAAAGCCCTTGACTTTTTAGTTGGTAAGGTAATGGCAAAGACTCGTGGCAGTGCTGATCCTAAGAAGGCGAGGGAGTTGTTAAAGAATTTATTAAAACTTTAAAGCCATGTTGTGATTTGTTAAAATTGTATTGTGAATTTATCTAATCCTTTTCATTTCATAACTCAGCAACCACTTTTCTTTTAATTTTAAAGGGTTGATTAAAATTATCTTGTTTTCTTTGTAATGTGCAATCATTAGTATTGGAGGATCTTTTTTAGGGTTTATAAGTAGTAGTTCAACATTTTCATTTTCTACAAAATTTAGAATTATTGATTCAGTATACTGCATTATAAGATAGTAGTTTAGACCATAAGGCATTATCATCTTTTTATACTGATTTAACAAATTTATTTTATCTTCATATGATGTTGCTAAACTTATTTCTGCATCAGGATTGAGATTTTGATATTTTTGGAGTAGGTGTCGGTGTAGGTCTTTTAGCGTTTGAAGGTAAGTTCTTACCTTACAAATAATCGGACAAAAACACATATAAACCTTTTCAAATTATAAAATTGTATGACAAACATTAATTTCAGATCTCTAAAACTATAAGATGCTCAATGGCTTATAGAAATTAATGATGAAGAAGTAAGAAAGTATCTTCTAAATTTGACTTTTCAAGAAAATAAGAGGTTTACGGTAAAGGATGAAGAGGAGTGGATCAAAAACAAGATAAAAGATAAACATTCTGATACTATTGTTGTTCTTTATAACGGCGAACCTGCTGGCATAGGCGAGCTGCAATTTAAGAAAACCCATGCAGTAATTGGTTTATGGGTAAGAAAAAAGTTTTTGGGAAAAGGATTGTGCATGAAACTTGTTAAAAAGCTTTTAGATATGGCTAAGGAAAAGGGATTTAGTCGAGTTGAGCTTAGCGTAGATGAACAAAACATAGCAGCAAGAAAATGTTATGAATCTATAGGTTTTGAATATACAGGATTTAAAGAGAATACAGTAAATTATTTAGGATCATGGAGGAACGAATTTTAGATGGAGTATATTTTTGATTTTAAAAACAAAAAAGCAAAGAAAAATAGCAATGTAGTGATCAAGAAATTTCGCGATATTAACAAAGCTTTTGAAATACATAAAAATTCTAATTCTATAAATTTTGAATTTTACAACCCTTCTCAAGAAGAAATAAAATCTTTGCAGGGAGTGTGTATTTTGCTTATTATGATAGTAAAGAAGTAGGTTTCATGTCTTTGGTTGAGAGAAATCATGAAATTGAGATTGAATGGTTAGCTGTATATAAGGATTATCAGAATAAAGGCGTTGGCAGTAATCTTCTTCACTACGCTATTTCTATTGCTAAAAATAAGAATAAAAAATTCTTAGCAGTAAGAACATCAAGCAGAAACAAAAAAGCATTACGCTTTTACAGAAAGCTTGGTTTTCAAAAATTCGGATTTATAGCTGATGCTTATAGTTGGGGTGAGACGCAAGTTGTGTTAAAAAAGAGAATATAATTTATTGCATCTTTAACAACCACT
>JAADEF010000058.1 GCA_013153555.1 Candidatus Nanohalarchaeota archaeon
TGATGGAATAAGGGTTTAAGAAGATTATACAAAAACCAACCAGTCGGATAGGTACTTGGATCGCGGGAATTATCAACTATTTGAGGTTTAATTAACAAAACATGAGATAAATCTTTCAACTCATTAACAATAAGATGATGATCAACAATAAAAATAAAAGAAGAAATTTGCTTAAGCTCTTCTTTAAACTCATCTCCTGCAATATCTAAAATGAAAAAATAATCATAACCTTCTTTGTTTAATTTTTGAATAAGATCAGAATCTATCCTTCTTCTTCCATCTTTTAAGTACCAGTAATCTATTTGAGAAACGCCCCGCTTCAAAAAATATTTAGATAAAAGAACAGCAGCACTTATTCCATCAGCATCAATATCGTGAAAAATCATTATCTTGCTGTCGGTAGAAACTTGCTTTATTTTTTCCTGAAATTCCTTGACCAAATCCATAAAGTATTGATAAAGTTCTAACTTATAAATATTTTTACGCCTTACTAACAAATATGATATGGGTCATATTAGCACTATTAAGTGCAATCATAGTAAGCGTTCTCATATATCTCAGCAAAAAAGAAATCCAAAGACATGAGTCCATAGAATATGCAACAACAATGAGATTCTGGATGTTTGCTTTATCCCTTCCTCTACTCGTATTAGCCAATACATATATTACCACTAAAGCACTATATTTGCTTTATCTTGCATCATGGTTTAATGTATTAGGTTATTGGTTTTTATTCAAATCAGTAAAACACATGGATTTGAGCGTGGTTTCTCCTTTTCTTAATTTGGAAGTGCTGTTTATTCTTCTTTTTGCATGGGTTTTTTATGGAGAATCTTTATCTTTCCTCTCTTTAATAGGTTTATTTATTCTGTTAAGTGGGCTGTTATGTTTGGAAACAACCCGTAAAAACATCTTCAAAGGCATTAAAAAAATGTTTAAAGAAAAGTATCATTGGGTGGTAGTGCTTTCTTCACTATTTTATGCACTTTTCAAAGTAATAAGCAGATATGTTCTTAAATACGAAAACATAGATTTATGGTTTTATTTAGTAATTACGAACTTCTTTGTCATAATTAACTTCTTTATTGCGGTTTATGTAATTGAAAAATTAAATCCATTTTATGTTTTAAAATCTAAAATCAAATCTATCAACAACCTCCCTCTACTAGTTGCTCTTAATTTTAGCCAAATGGTTAATGAATATGCAGCATACAAAATAGCTCCAAAAGCAGTATTTGTAAGTGCCTTAAAATCAACTTACACTTTTTTCAGCGAATTATGGGATTTCATCAGCAGAAAAAATAAAAGTTATAAAAAACTCATAATTTCGGGAATAGTGGTGATGGGTGCTATTATTGCTTTACTCTTCTAAATTAAGAAGAAAAGATGAATTTTTTTCTCTCAAATTCTCAATAAAGAAGAAATGAACTTTTCTTTTATACTTAACTGCATACATCGCATCAGCATTAAAATTTGATGCCACGGCTTTCAAAACTTCTACCTCTTCTTTCTGCAAATAAAGTTGTGGTGTTTTAGTTACTTTGCACTCTATAACTACTACTTTTTTATCCTTTGCTGCAATTAAATCAGGTTTTTTGCTTCCAGCAGACCTTATCACATACCAACCATCTTTTTCAAGTTTTTCTTTAACCTCTCTCTCAAATCTATATCCTTTCATATATTTTTTAGAAGGCATATAGTATTGTTATTATCTAAGAAATATATTGATTTGCAAAACATTAAGTGCCACCGCCGAAGGCATTAGGTGTTTCCGCATTAGCGAGAAACACATATATTCATTTTAGTGTCAACTGCATGGTTGCGAACCTAAAGAATGAAACCCTACCATCGACACGCATTAGCGTGATGTCGGCTTCCAGGAGGTTGGGGTTCCCGAAGGGGTGAAACCCCTTGGCATGCGAGTGAAAGCGAGCATCTAGGGTATCACGCGAAGCGATGATACCCTTTTTAGGGTGCAGGGAAGAATTTTCCGCCACGAGCGTAAGCGAGTATAGTTGATTCATGCGGAGCATGAATCGGCTTCCAGGAGGTTGGGGTTCCCGAAGGGGTGAAACCCCTTGGCAGGGAAAACTTTATATATCACCTGTTACAAAAATATATCATATGTTACAAAAATATACCAGATATAAAATATTACAAGAATTCTTTGATTATCCAACTAAAGGATTCAGAATAAGAGAATTATCTCGTAGAACAGGAATTGCTCAACCCTCTGTTATCAATCATCTCAAAGCCTTATTAAAAGAAAAATTAATCGTAAAAGAAGAAGGAGATCTCTATCCAGTATATAAAGCAAATAGAGATAACGAATATTTCAAACTATTAAAAAAAGATAATCTTTTAATAAGACTACATACTTCTAATTTAATAAATGAAATTTATGATAAAACTTTACCTTCTGCCATCGTTCTATTTGGATCTGCTGCAAGAGGCGAAGACACAGAAAACAGCGATATAGACTTATTTATTCAAGGACCTGCAACATCCCTAAATGTTGACATTTACGAAAAAAAACTTAAACGAAAAATCTCTTTCTTTTTTGAAGAAAATTTCGAGAAGTTACCTCCAGAATTAAAAAATAACATAATTAACGGAATTGTTTTAAAAGGGTATTTGAAGGTGTTTTAATGGACTTTATAAAAATAACTCCAGATAAAGAAAGAGCAAAAAGCATACTTAAAATGTGTGAGCTCCTAAAGAAAAGAATTGCTTTACAAGATGAGCAAGAAATGGCTTCTTTGATTATTGCAGATTATTACGAAATCATAAAAGAACTTATCACTGCTTTGTTATATACAGACGGGTACAAAACGATAAGCCACAAAAACCTTATTATTTACTTAGAAAAACATTATTCTCAATTTAGTTCTTACGAAATAGAATTAATAAATGAATTAAGAATGCTTCGAAATAGGATAGTTTATGAAGGTTTTTCAACAAACCCATCTTACCTCAAACGAAAAAGAAAAGACTTAGAAAAGCTTATCTCTAAACTTCAAACATTAGTAGAAGAAAAACTAAAATAAATCTTTATTTCTCCATTATGCAAGAACAATGCAAATAGCCGAAATAACTCCAACATTTAAAGCATCACACACATCAACAATACTTTCCCAACCAAAGGCAAGCTTCCTACCGAAGGTAAACTTTTTGATCAAACTTTTTTATAAAAAGTTTGTTCCCATCGAAGATGGGCTTTTTGATGAAACTTTTTTTAAAAGTTTCTTTGGGTCAAACCTTTTCTAAAGGTTTGGCAGGGAA
>JAADEF010000029.1 GCA_013153555.1 Candidatus Nanohalarchaeota archaeon
AAAACAACTTTGGAATGGATTGATTTAAATTTAGGTTCTAAAAAAACCATTAAAAAACCCAATATTCACATTAAAGGTAAAGAAACCAAGCTACAAATGAAGTCTATTGCATTAACCGTTCACAACCAGGCTCATAAAACAGGTGCTTATGTTAAAGATATAGGAAAAAAGAATAGAATTGCTATTATTTCAAAATCACTGCTAAAAGGAGGAAAGTCAATATTTGATAATACTTTTTATATGGCAGGTAAGAAAGGAGAAGCAAGAAGCGAATGTGATACATTTTTCTTGGATCAAGGCATATCAGAAACACAGCCTCAGCTTATCGTGAAAAATAACACCTCAACAGCGTCTCATGAAGCAAAAACTTCCTTCTTTGACACACAAATAGAAGAATATTTAATGACAAAAGGCTTAAATAGGGAAGAAGGCTTAAAATTATTAAGCATAGGTTATGTAGAAGATGAGCTTGCTTACCTGCCTTTGGATATTGCAGTAGAGTTTAAGAAATTAATTGAAATAGAAATAGAAGGTGGTATTGGATGAAAAAAAGAAAAATAAATGCATTACAACGAAGCTTAAAAACCATAGAAATAAAGCATGAAGAAGATGTGCGCATATTATTTGATTTCAGAGAACAGCCATTACAACAACCTACTAATATAAATTTAACTATTCAATTAGAAGGTAAAAATAAGGTTTATATAGTAGTTATTGCCAATAAAAGAACAAATCTTTCTTTAAACATAACCTATAAAACTTCTAAAAAATCAAACAGCATTATAAATAATACTGCATTTGTTATGGATTCTGCTCAAATAAAGCTTCATGATAAAGTAATAGTAGAACAACCTATTGATGAAGTGCATCTACGCCAGCAGATCTATCTGTACAGCACACAAGCACGAGGAGAAGCCATTCCTGAAATGGTGCTTAAAACAAATAAAGTAAAAATAGCAACACATGAATCTTCCATTTCTGATATTAACGAAAGAGAACAAGCATATTTTGCCTCTAAAGGAATAGATTATAAAAAACTTCAACAACTGCTGTTAGAAGATTACATATCTTATTGTTTGTAAGAGGTTGGAGCATGATTGAAAAACAAAAAATAATAGAAAAATTAAAAGAAATCATAGATCCTGAGCTGGGAATAAATATCGTAGATCTTGGTCTTATTTACGGCATAGATATCAGTGAAAAAGGTGAAGTAACCATCACCATGACTTTAACCACTCCTACCTGTCCCTTAGGTGATGTCATACTTGATCAAATAAGAGAAAAAATTTCCTCAATTAAAGGTGTTAAAAGCATTACAGTAAATTTAACATTTGATCCTCCTTGGTCTCCTGATAAAATAAAGGAAGAAGTTAGAAAAAAGCTATTTTATTAAGTAAAGTAAAGCGGTGCTTAATCCTAATAATAACCACAAGTAGCTTCCTTCGGGTGAGGATTCTACCGTACCTTCCACTCTACCAGGTATGATAGTTACCGAGGTATTATACAAAACATCCTCTGTTGCAGGATCTCCGTTTATTCTTTTCTTAATAATTAAATCATACACGCCTACTTTACCTCCAAACACATTCACTATTACGCTTTTATACTGCTTTGGTGGTATGGTGAGCTGAACATGCCTAGGATCATCGCTGTATTTGTTGGTATCATCACCGAACCATATGAAGTTGTTAAAAATCTCATCACTGCTTTCTAAATATAAGTCTACTAACTTCGGTGTGGAACTAGGATTAAATATCTTTACCACAAAATAATCAGTCAATCCCACTAAAACATAAAGTTTTTTGTTAGTGGGTTCTGAAATTAATCCTGAAGTAGGTGATAATCCTGATGTAGGTGTGCTGACATCAATAATCACATCACTTTCTGCACCTACAACATACCTACAACAAACATAATAATAATCAGTAATATCTCCTTCGCCAGTTACATACATTGGCTCGTAATAATGAGCATTTGTCGCTTTTATATTCTGCGTACCGCCAGGCACGGCTCCTGTAAATTTGAATACTGCTGTTTCCACATCACTACATCCTCCATACTTTGTTTGACAAAATATAGCAGAAGTGTAATCTTCTGAGTCAGGATACAAACAAAGCTGATAATTGTAGTTAGAGGATAAAATAGATCCAGGTAAAGCATCATTAGGATCTACTACCTGTATATGTGCGTTAACCACATCGCTGAGATTGACCACGGCAACGGCACCAGAAATTAGTTTTTTACATCCTGGTGCAGGTACAACTACTGCTTTCACATTACCATAGTCTCCTGCTCCACAAACCAACACATGATTTGGAGTATTAGATAAACCTAAATCCGCAAGATTATCGCTATAATTAGCTACATGAGCATTCCCCACTGGATCCTGAGTTGCATCGTAACTCATCACATACATAACAGGTTGAAGATCGCTTGCGGAAGCAAGATCAGAAGTTTTAATAGTATCGCAATTCATCACATTATCAAGAGTTTCAGCATAAACAGGTATCGCCAACATCATACTTAATAAAAATACCACTATATAAATGCGGTGTTCCATTTATTCCACCTTAAAATATAAAAGAAAAAAGTAAAATATATATTTTTGCTAAGATGTTAGAACCAGCTGAACTTCTAATTTCTTATCTCCAATGTTTGCAGTTATTTGAAGAGAATTCTTATCATCATTAAAGAAGAAGTATCCTTCTGCCACATCCGAACTTGCTTGAACACCCAAAGGAGAATAACCTTTAGCAACGAGTTCATCCTTTATTGCAAGAATATCACTACTTTCAAAAGGTCTAGGCAATACATATTCTAAAATCACATAAGTAGTGGTGTCCAGCATATAAGTGTTATATTCTGTTAAAGTAGCTCCGCCAAATACTTTTTCAAATATTTCGGTTAGTTCTCCGTGGTAAGGTTGTATATTATCAGGAATGTTTCCCACTTCCGAAGGTTGTTCTTCTTCATTTTGATTTTCGCCTTCAGGAAAATTAGCACTCTCATAGTACACTGTTTGAACTATTTCTGCCAAAGTATATGTTTTACCATTTTGTTCTACCACACCAATATTAAAGTCTATCACTTCATTATCTTTTTCATATTTGTATTCTGCGAATTTTAGTATTTTCAAACCAGGAACTGAAAAGGATTCATGAGATTCAGAAACTTTTTTATAACCGCAAGATTCTAACTTTTGAAGGAAGTAAGAAGATGCTTCATCAAACACATCTCCTTCTTTGTAATAATCAATAGTGGTGTATTC
>JAADEF010000011.1 GCA_013153555.1 Candidatus Nanohalarchaeota archaeon
AAAAAGGTAGAAAGAAGAAGAGGAGATAATAATGAAAAAGGGAATCACACCCATCATATCAGTAGTATTGCTCCTAATGATGACTGTAGCTGCTTTTGGAGTGGCATACTTATGGCTAAGAACATTTCAAGAAGATGTTCAAAAGGAAATGGAAAAAAGCGCTCAAAGCCAAATATACAAATCCAAAAAATCTTTTGAAATATTAGGCGTGTTTGAAGCAACAGTTAACGGCAATCCTGGAGTCAAAATAATACTTCGAAATACAGGAGAAGCAACATTTTCTTCAAAAGAGCTTCAAACAACACTAGTGATGATAGATGGTAAATACACATTTGTACCTGTAAATTTAGCCACATTGCCTAACTTCCCGCCAGGTTCAACCATAACCTTAGAAATAGACAAAGATTTATTTGATCCAGCAACGGCAGGTAGTGAAGTAGATTTAGCAGATCAGCAAACTCATAAAATAAAGGTATTCATAAGTAAATGGGAAAGTAGTGTTGTTTGTGGACCATTAGATGACGGTGCTACTTACTGTAACATCTAACTAATGCATTTTAAAATTTTATTTTTCTTTTTTAATTTATGGCTTCTTTGCTCAATTATGTTAAGCAACAACCTCAATATTTCGAATCTCCATTTATTAAACCTCAAACTCTTGAAAAAAGAAAATATCAAGAAAACATTATTAGATCTGTGTTGAAACATGGAAACACATTGGTTGTTTTGCCCACCGGATTAGGTAAAACAGTTATTGCAGCAGTAGTAGTCAGTGAGAGATTAAGTTCTGTGGGAGGTAAAGCATTAATCATGGCACCTACCAAACCACTAGTTGATCAGCATTATAAGTTTTTTGCTAATGTTTTCAATCTTCCAAAAGATCAGCTGGTAAAGATCACAGGACAAGACACCTCAGAAAAAAGGAAAGATAAATGGGAAAAAGGAAAAATCTTCTTTGCAACTCCGCAAGTTGTAAAAAATGACATAGAAAAAGGTATTTTGAACTTAAAGGATTTTAGCGTGGTTGTATTTGATGAGGCGCATAAAGCAGTAGGGGATTATGCTTATACTTTTATTGCTAAACACTATCATGAAAATGCTGAGAACGAATTAATTCTTGCACTTACTGCTTCACCTGGTGGAGATGTGGAAAAAATAGGAAGTGTGATTGGAAATCTTTATATTAAAAATGTAGAGATAAGAAGCGAATATGACGAGGATGTAAAGCCTTATATCCATAAAGTAGACATAGAATGGGTTAAAGTATCTCTTACAGAAGATTTGAAAAAAATAGATGCTTATCTTAAAGCTGCCTATAACGAAAGAATAAGTAAGCTGGTAGAATGGGGAATAATACGACATAAAAGAATAAGTAAAAAAGAACTTTTAGAAGTTCAAAAATCTTTGGCATTAAAAATAAAAGAAGATAGATCTGGTTTTTACATCAAAGCCATGGCAGTAATAGGTCAAGCCATAAAAATAGCTTATGCCATTGAATTATTAGAAACGCAGGGATTACTGCCATTAACTAAATACTACAAAAAGCTAAAATCTGAAAAGAACAAGACTCGTGCTTTGGAGGAGCTATTAGATGATGCAAATTTTGTAACAGCAATGAGGCTTGCTCAAACCCTGTTAGAAAAAGGATTTGAACATCCAAAAATGCGGATGATACGCTATATTTTAGAAAAAGAGATTCATGATGATAAAAAAGGCATAGTTTTTACACAGTATGTGGATACGGCAGAAGAAATTGTTGAAGTGCTTAAAAGATCTGAAAAATTAAAGCCTGTATTGTTTATAGGACAGAGAAAAGGCATGTCTCAAAAAAAGCAAATAGAAATAATAGAAAAATTTAGGAAAGGAGAATACAATGTATTAGTAGCTACTTCTGTTGCTGAAGAAGGACTGGACATACCAAAAGTAGATGTTGTGGTATTTTATGAGCCAATTCCTAGTGAGATAAGAACTATTCAAAGAAGGGGAAGAACTGGAAGATTTAAGCATGGAAAAATAATAGTGATGATTACACAAAACTCGTTAGATGAAGCATATTATTGGAGCTCTCTTGCAAAAGAAAGGAAAATGAAAAGAACATTAGTATATCTTAAGAAAGTATTTAATCAAAAAGGAAAAACGATAGAAGATGCACCAAAAATAGTGAAAAACGCTACACTACCTACTGCCTCACAATCTTCTGCTGTAACTATTGCAGTAGATGATCGTGAACAGAAGCTCTATGAACTGCTGTTGGATCTGAGAGGTAAAAAGGTTGAGAGAAGGCGGTTAGCAGTAGGTGATGTGGAAATAGGAGGAAAAATAATAGTTGAAAGAAAAAAGGCTGAAGATTTTCTAAATTCATTAGTAGATGGAAGGCTTTTTAAACAGCTGGATCTGTTGGCACAGCATGCTGAAGTGCCCATACTTATAATAGAAGGAGATCTTTACAAAGCTTTGCAAGACAGGAATATTAAAATTAATGCAGTTTTAGGAGCTTTAACAAAAATAGCAACTGATTTTCAAATACCCGTGCTTTATACTCCAAACACAGATTTAACTGCAATCACTATTCTATTATTAGCAAAAAGACTTCAAGAAGAAAAACAAGAAGAACTCCACATAAAAAAGATTAAAAGAAATGCGTCTTTAAAAAAGCTCCAAGAATTTGTTGTTGGTTCCTATCCTAATATAAGCACAACTTTGGCAAAGCGCATACTTTCACATTTCAAAACCATTAAAAACTATGCTTCTGCTTCTATTGATGAGCTGATGACAGTAGAAGGTATAGGAAAAAAGAAAGCAGAGAAAATATGGGAAATCAATAACAAACCTTATGAATGATTTTGCTTTTTCTTCTTTTTCAATATAAAAGGAATGCGTGGAGCATAAAACTTATCCACATAGCTCTTAGAGCCTTCTCTTTTATAGTGGTGATAAAGGTAAAAGATACTTCCGATAACTAATGAAAAAATAAAAGAATAGAGGAAGGTGGTTTTTTGGGGGAAGTAGCTTAAAAAGAGTAAAAGAAACAGCACAATAGTTATTACAACTATGAAAATTACATGGATGTAAGTACTTACATCCACCATTTTGTCTTTGTGTTTTGCAATATAATAATTAATCAAAACAGCTCCAATGTATAAAAACAAAATGATGCCTAAAACATAAAACAATATTTCTTGAGTTAGCATACCTCTCCTAAATACATTAAAAAATCAATTTTAAATTAATTTTCTGGTGTGTATCTTCCTCCTAACTCTCGAAGTTCTCTTACATACTGCCTATCTCGAGCATTACTATCAAAGCAAGGAGATCCTGCTGTTACTGTAACTTCTCCATGACAAGCCAAATTAGAGGTAGAACATACATGGCATCTTACCGGAATAACCCCTTCCAAATAAGTTTCTGTAGGTTGCTGTCCTGAAGAAGGAGGTTTAAGATAGTTCCACAGCACAATCAAATAACATCCTCTCAATGGATGCACATCATAATTAAATTTTATATTAGCATCCATAGTATAAGCAGTATCATGCCTGCAATACACATCCTTAGAACACCACAAAGTTGAATATACATTTCCTTGTGTCTGTAGTAAGTATTGCCTATATTCTTCCAAATAATTTTGTATTTCTTCTTGTGTTGTGGGAAGGTATTCGCATTCTTCTCCTGCATAAATTATCATTTTAAGCAAATTACTGCCTGAATGGCAGGAAGGAACATGTATACTTACATGAAGATCGTAATCATTATCCGAAGTGATTTCACAATCTGCATCAGTATAATAAAGAAACACCTTATATTCGCCAGGATAAAGGCTAGTACTTACAGGATAAGGATACCAGCTTCTGTCCAAACTTCTTGAAGAAGAAACCAATTCATAAACTTCTTCGTTTAAGCATTTTGCAGTAAGATCAGGAAAAGCAAGACAGGAGGAACTAACACAGCAGGCTTCTCCTCCTTCACATTCATTGTCAGATCTACAAGTTTTGAAGGATGATTCTAAAGGGGGATGAGATGGAAAAGATATAATATCTTGAGTTTGTGAATTGGAACTGCTTTCTGAACTTTCATCATTATCAGAATAAGAATTTTCATAAGAAATGGGGCTTTCACTTACATCAGGAGTAGGTATTTCTTCATCAGTATTAGGTTCGTGTAATGAAATTTGAGTATTATCAGGCACTTCATCTATTCTTACCACATATATGCGGGCGTAAGGATAAGATCTGCTTTCTCTCACACTATCTATAAGCTTTTGTTCCACTATGATTTTCTCACATTTGCAGTCTTTAATAAATGCGTGTTCTGGTGGATATGCAAATAGCACAGGAGAGGAGCTAAACTTTTTTCCAAACTCAAAGTAATATATATAGTTCTTTTTGGCGTTAGAAATAATATCATCAATCTTTTTTTGAACAATTAGCTGCGCATATTCCCTACATGTATAATCTGCAATTCCACAGCATTTTCCGTTTTCAGGAGAATAATAAGCCTTGGCTAATACATCTTTCACAGTTTCGCATCCTGCCAAAGGATTACCTGTACTGCTTCTTAATAAAGAAGTAAGCATAGAGCTAGCATAATCTTGAATATAATTAGAAAGTAAAAGATTCCCTTCATTATTATCTTTACCTTTAATAATAAAGGCGTATGAAGCCAACCCCAACAGCAGAAGAATAATCGCAAATACTGTTCCTGCTTGAGCCTTTCGCAACATAAAATAATTAAAGAGAAAGATGTTTAAATAAATTAATAAGCCATTCTATTAATGCAGAATACCATGCTTTTTTAGAAAAAATAGTATGCTCAATGGTAAGATTATAAGAATAGTTATCATGTTCTGGATCATAAATATTAAAAGGACAAGTAAAAACATAATCCCCTTCATCTCTTAAATCTATTACAAAAGAAAAGTTTTTAACTTCCCCCCCACACAAAATATCTTCTTTTTTAGATAAACCATCATAAGAACAAGGCACTATGCTTACTTCACCACACGCAGGAAAAGCACTTTCTAATTTTAAACTAAAAATATACTCTTCTGAGGAATCAGAATAAGAAGGAAGCTTATATACTTCTTCCAACACTGCATTAAACAGATTAGAAGTTAAGAAATCATAAGATCTAACGCTCATGCTCTCTTTTTTCCAGCTTATGTTAGAAGAAGGAGAAGCTTTAGCTTCTAACTTACTTTTAACTTCATTATCATAAGACCATCCTATGAAAACATGAGATGCATCTACATAACCTATTTGCTTCCATAATACATCCACTACATACCACTTCCTTTCTTTTTCATTAAATACATAAGCAAAAGCATGGGGTTCGTAGCTTTCCCCATTATAGGCATATGAGCTGACATATATAGCAGGTATGTGTAAATATCTCATTAAAGCAATGAATAAAGTTACATATTCTGCGCAAACACCTTTCCTCTGTTTTACAATAAATTTCACATCATAATTCTTATCTCCTAAGCTAGAATCATACTGCATAAAAGTATGCACTTCTTTCACGCCTTCTCTAACATTACACCAAAAATCCTCCTTACATTTATCCAAAATAAGATTTCCCAGCACACTTACTTCATTTTCCAAAGTAATATGTTCTGTTTCTTTGAGTGCTTCTTTTTCATCCCATAGAGAATTAGCAGGTATGGACATTTTCAAATGAGAATTTACATTTATCAAAACCTCGCATTCATTTTCTCCTTCGTTCAGCTCCTGGAAAAGAATCTTTAAAAAATCTCCTTCCTTTGAAGCAGTGCATTTACCCTTAACAAACAAATCTTGAATGCGCTCTCCAAAAGGATATAAAATAGAGGCGTATGCTACTTCCTCACTATTGCTCACTTGAAGAGTTTCAGTAAGAATAAAGCTAACATTGGCTTGGGTTATGCTTTCTGAATAAACAATACCTAAAAACAAATAGGAAAAAATAAGAAAGCTCCATAAAAAGCTTTTTTTCATAGTATCACTCTTTCGTTCTTAAAGCTGGAAAAGGTATTGTTTCTCTAATTGAGGTTTCATTAGCTAACAGCAAAACCAATCTTTCCACACCAATGCCACATCCTCCTGCCGGAGGCATTCCATATTCCAATGCTTTGATAAAATCAGTATCCAATGGATGTGCTTCCTCTTCTCCTTTTTGTCGTTGTTCAAGCTCATATTCAAAACGCTTCCTTTGCTCCACAGGATCATTAAGTTCAGAAAAAGCATTAGCCAATTCTATGCCTGCTATAAACAGCTCAAACCTTTCAACAAATCCTGGTTTGGAACGGTGGTCTTTGGCAAGAGGCGTAACCTCTTTGGGATAATCCATTATAAAGGTTGGTTGAATGAGTTTATGCTCTACCTCCTCTTCAAAAAGTTTTGCTATCAAATAACCTCGTGATTCATCTCTAATCATTATGTCTTTTTTTGTAAGCAAATTTTTCATTTCTTTTTCGCTCATTTTATTGACATCTATATCTGCGTATTTTTTTAATGCTTCTTCCATAGTCAGAACATCAAATTTAGAAAAGTTCAATTTTTCGCCTTGATATTCTATTTTCAAACTACCGCTAACTTTTTTAACAACATGTTTTATGAGTTCTTCAGTAAGGTCTTTCATATCATAGATGTCAGCATAAGCTTGATAAAACTCCAAGCTCATAAACTCTGGATTATGTGTTGCATCTATGCCTTCATTCCTAAAATTCTTTCCAAGCTCATATACTTTCTCAAATCCAGCAATAAGCAGTCTTTTAAGATAAAGTTCAGGAGCTATTCTTAAATAAAAGTTGCGCTCCAAAGCATTATAATAAGTAACAAAAGGCTTTGCATAAGCTCCACCATATACTGGTTGCAAAATAGGAGTATCAACCTCCAAAAAACCCCTTTTATCCAAAAAAGCACGAAGTTCTTTAATTACTTGACTTCTTATTCTAAGATTGTTTCTTTTTTGAGGATTGAGAATAAAATCCAAATACCTATGTCGGTAGCGGTATTCTGGATCTTGAATGCCGTGGTATTTTTCAGGAAGTGTTCTCACAACTTTGCTTAAAAACACAAAATCCTCTACTTGAATGCTTTTTTCACCAGTTTTACTTAAAATGCATCTACCCTCAACTCCTATAATATCTCCTCTAAGCAGATATTTCTTAACCAATTCAAAATTTTTTGTGTGTTGGGCTGAAAAGATAAGCTGCATTTCTGCGGTTTCATCTTGTAATTTTGCAAAAGCTATTTTTCCTAAATGCCTTAAAGTCATTACTCTTCCTGCGGTTTTCACATTCTTTCCTTCTTTGAATTTCTCCAATATTTCTTCAACATAATGTTTTTTATCATATCTGTAAGGATATGGATTGATACCTTGTTTTTTTAACTCCTCTATTTTTCTCAAATTATTTTGAATGAGGTGTTCCTCTCTACTCACTCCAACACCTCTGTTTTTCTTACATCCACATATGCAGTAGGATGTAGAGATTTAACTCTTTCTGCCAGTCCTCTTTGGAAAGTTTCGCTTAAAAACGAATCTAAAAATTCTTTTAAAGTCATCTTACTAATTTGCTCTTCAAGATAAGCTTTCATTTCTTTTCTAATACGAGATTTCAAAGTTGTTTGAATCCTTCCTCGTGTAATGAGCAACAACTTCACCCTTACTTTCACTCCATCTTTGGTTGTAACATCTTCAATTAGATCTATACGAGAAGTTCTTTTTCTAACCATCCTGCTTATAACATCTCTTAACAACTCGTGTCCCCAATAAACAGTATTTGCTTTCTCGCCTTTAACATCAACAATCTTCAAAAAAACTTTGTACTTGTAGTGTTTAAAGCTTTTTGTGAGTTCAGTCATAGGCAACTCCACTATTCTCCCCATAAGCTGATCGCTTTTAAAAGCAGGTGTCTCAACCAGTTCCTTGTCTTTATCAAAAATATCAGGTGCCATTACCTTAAACCACTGCTTTTTCCCCCAGCTAGATCTTTTTTGTTCTCTTCCTTTTTTAGCCATAATCATCCCCTCAATTTAAAGAAGTTACGAAAATTATTTAAAGGTTTAAGTAAGTGGTTATAACTTTTCAATAATAAAATTACGAGGTATTTTATTGTTAATCACGGAAATTTGGTCTGCTTGTAAGCGTTTAATTTTTTCATCTGTGCCTGCAACATACCCGCCGATACTGCCATCTGCATGAACCACTTTATAACACGGATAAGATTCTAAATCCTTATTTGACGCTAAAATTTTGGCTACTGCCCGAGGATGCATGTTGAATTTTTCTGCTAACGCTTTATAAGTAGTTACTTTCCTTTTAGGCAGAGATCGAAGAAATTCCAAAATTACTTTACTATCTCGCTGTAACCGCATTTTCCGCAAAATACTCGCCCTGGTGCTTGTGCCAATATGCCTTTTTTACATTTAGGACAAAGCTTAAAGTTCCTAACTAGCTGACCATCCTTTACTTCGTATTTTTTCCATATTTGAACCTGAGCATGCTTACCCATCATATCACCTAAGCTGATGCTTCTTGTGATTGTTCCTGTTGAACCTGTTGATCTTCTTGAGCATTTTCAGAATTTTCGTTAGCCTCTTCTTTTATAGGCTTATTATAAATCAAAGCAAAAAACTCGCCTTTATGCACACCTCTGTGATTAATCACATATTTTAAATCAATTTGATTTTCCTTAACTTTATACTTTACGGCAAGTTCTGCAATTATTTTGCTTTTAGGTAGGGTTTCGTTGCTTACAAACTCTCCTCTTACTTCCTTCCTTTCAAAAATAGGATTCTCTTTTTCTTCAATTATGTTAATGCTCATCTTACCACCTTAACTGCATATTTTCCTGGAACAGATTTTCCAGATATGACTGCTATTTCAGATCCTTCTGGATCAAAAATCACAAGTATGCCTTTAAAAGTAGTGGTTAGGTCTTTGGTTTTACATACGGGGCATTCATTGCCCTCTTCGATGATCCTACCACACTGCCTACATGCCTTTTCAACCATTCTATCCCTTCTTCTTTTCTTTTTCTTTCTCAGTCTTTAACCAAGAAATAATACCCAAACCTGGTTGCTTTAAAGTGAGTAAAATCTTATTAGTTTCTTTTTTCTCCAAGCTTATACCTATGATGCGTGCTATAGCTGTATCTCCTATTTTAATAAGACGTTTGGTTTGTTCAGCCCTAAGCACTGCGGATTTCTTATCATAAGAAAGGTATTCATCAGTTATTTGAGAAATATGTGCTAACGCATCTAATGGTCCAAACCTCACAAAAATACCAAAATTCGCAACATCCACTACCTCTCCAAAAACTACTTCATGAAGCATAGGCTCAAAAATTAGTGCCTTAGCTTTCACATCATAATAAACATTAGGATCCTCTTCATAAATGTAGCCTTCGCTTTTTTCTAAAAGCTCTAAAATCCTCAATACAAAAAATTTCTTATCTACTATTCTGCTTTCATACATATCTCGCAAACTTTCTAAAATGGCTTCTTCGCGAGGTTTAGAAAGATCTTCCGGTTTAACAGGCACAGTATCTTCAAATTCAACTAGTTTATACACGCTACCCCCTCGCTTACTTTATAATTTCAAATTTTTTAGCTCTTATACCTTTATCAATCTGGTTATATTTACCACATTCACTACATTTAAATCTTAAAAATATTTTTTGAGTTGTTTTTGCTCCGTACTTGCTTCCATGCTCCATTTTAGGATAAGGGCTACCTCCATAACCTTTATGAAGCTTTTCTAACCTATAACGAGAACCTGCCTTCAAAGAACTGGTTTTTCTCCTACCAGAAGTTTTAATTCTTTCAACTTTCTGCATAGTGTGTTTTTTACACACAGGACAGTATCTTTTAACATGTTGAGGAACTTTCATATTAACCCCTCTTTCCGCTACGAACATTATTTTATGAATAAACTTTAAAAATTTATCCGTGTTTAATAATAGGTTGTTATTTGGCGTGCGGAGATTATAAGGTGAATGAGATGTATAGAGGAATACAAATCATGGAAAGCCAAGTTCCGCGAAAACTTCAAGTTACATACGAACCTGAAAAATACATAATTATTGAAGAAAAAATCGAAAATGGAAAATATGTAAAAAAAGAGATGCCTGCAATAGAAGTTTGTGAAGTTTTATATAATCCCGACATGTCTTCTTACGAAAAAATAAGATATGGTTTGCAAACGCCTGATAAGGAAATTGCATCTATAACTTTTAAGATAAGCAAAGGTAATCCTCGACCTCTTTTAAAAGAAGAATACGCTCCTAAACGACAAAAATCACAAATAAATAAAGGAGATATATACCACCTTTACGCAAACATATTAAGTGAATCGCCTATTTACACTAATTTACCAGAAGGTTTGCCATTCACCACTGACATTCACCTTCAATATTTAGAGATAAATCCCCAGAATATGAAGTTGGGTATAAAAGTAGGAAGTAAAGAACTAGAAATATATGCAACAAAGCAATCATGTGTAAGTTGCGGTATGTTTGATTATTGGAATGTTGAAGAAGTAAAAATTAAAAATGCTGATCGTTGAATACTTCTCTAAACGCTTTTTCCAACAAACGAGTTAGAGGATGGTTCATAAAATAAGGGTCTTCCTTTGCCATGGAAAGAAACTGCCCATAATACCATCTTTGCATATCTCTGCCTGCATTGAAATACTGCCAGGGATTTCTGCCTGCAAGCAGATCTCGCTTTATATCTTCTAAATTATCAACTTTATCTGCAAGTTTTATTAGCTTAGCTTCTATGCTCATGATTTTAAATTTTTCTAAGGTTTTTTGCTTTTTTTCTTTCCAATCTGTTGCTTTTTCAGAAGTAAGCTCACTAACTAAACCAGCAACTTTCTCACCAAATTTTTGAGTAATTTCCTCCAAAGAAATAGATGTGTCCTCAACAACATCATGCAGAACTGCTGCAATAACTGCATCTTCACTACCGCCAAACTCTTCTACAAGCCTGGCAACACTGAAGCTATGCCAAAAATAATGAGAATCTTTTGTTTTGCGCTTTTGAGTGCTATGAGAACGCAAAGCAAATAAAATCGCTTCTTTGAGCCTTTCCATTTAGCTCATCTCGCCTTCACATGAAAAAGATGCACAAATCTAACGCTATCATCATAAGTTATGATAACCTTAACCATAAAAAATACTAAAAAGAATAGTTTTAAAAAGAAATGGTAAAAAAGGGAAAGAAGTGTTATTTAGGTGATTTTCTATCTATGAGAGATAAAATGCTTCCTCTCACTATACGATTCAGATCAGAATATAGGGAAGAAACGTTATTACAATAATAGCTTGCATAAGGATGTACTTCCACACTTGCTAGTAATTCTAAAACAAAAATAAAAAATTCTCCTAATGTAATACGATCGTAATTATTTTTCAAATCATTTGTTTTACGTTTCGTGTTTTACAATTCATCTAATGGGTTCGTAACCTTTTTAAGTTCAGATAAGCTAACTTTTGTATAAATTTGTGTGGTTTGTAAGTTAGAGTGACCTAAAAGCTCTTGTATTACACGGATGTTAGCTCCTGATTCCAAAAGATGAGTTGCATAGCTGTGGCGTAAAACATGAGGTGTTACATCCTTAGTAATGCCTGCTGCCACGCTAAGATCCTTAACCAAATATTGAATGTAGCGAGGAGTTAAAGGCTTGCCGTATTTTGAAAGAAATACATGCTCATCAGGATCTTTGGTTTTTACATAATCATATAAGCGTTTAAGTAATTTATCACTAACAGTAACAACCCTATCTTTTTGCCCTTTACCTCCCACCACCTTTATAAGCTTATTGTTGAAATCTATATCTTTTACCTTCAAATTAATAAGTTCAGAAACTCTCAAACCAGTAGCATACAACACCATCAGAATTAGCTTTTTCTTTTCGCTGTCTGCTGCATCAAATAAGCGTTTTATTTCTTCTTTGCTGAGCACAACAGGAAGCTTCTTTGATTTTTTAGGAGTTGCAAGCTGTTTAGGATTTATAGCTATGCCTTTAACATGCTCAAAGTAAAACAATAAAGCTGCTTTAACCATTGCGATGCTTGATGCTTTATAATTCTTTTCGCTAATTAAATAAGCCAAAAAGTCCTTAACACTTTCCACATCTTCCTGCATTCCTTTTTCTTTCACATATTCTTTATACAAACCCACATATAGCTTGTATGCATCTAAGGTGCGAGGAGTATAACCTCTAAGTTTAAGCTCTCTTTCCAATAACTTGATGCTTTCGTCATTTTCCCTTTCTCTCTTAACGCTTTGCTGGTATCTCATGGTACCTCCACCTTTCTAAGTATTTCGTCTATAATAGTATCTGTATTTAAATCAATAGCTTTTCCTTCATAATTTAATATAATTCTATGTCTTAAAACATTATGCGCTACTTTCCTCACATCCTCAGGTAAAACATAAGTCCTTCTTTCCAAAAAAGCATGTGCTTTGGCAGAAATGTAAAGGGCGATGTTTGCTCTTGGAGAACCACCCCAAGCAATATACCTCCCATATTCTATTCCATAATTATCAGGATTTCTCGTTGCATCCACTATATCCACTATATATTTTTTAATTTCATCAGAAGCATGAATCTGCTTAACTAATTCCTGCATTTTTGGAAAATCTTCTTTTTCTAAAACAGGAACAATTTCATAGGAATCAAATTGATGAATGGTTGTGTTTCTGTCTAAAATAATAAGTTCTTCCTCTTTAGTAGGATAGTAAACAAAAACTTTAAACAAAAACCTATCTACTTGTGCTTCAGGCAGAGGATAAGTACCCTGCTGTTCAACTGGGTTCTGCGTAGCCATCACAAAAAAAGGCTCTTCTAAATTAAAAATCTCTTTACCTATAACTACCTGTCTTTCCTGCATAACCGAAAGCATAGCACTCTGCACCTTGGGCGGGGCTCTATTAATTTCATCAGCTAATAAAAAGTTAGCAAAAACAGGACCCTTAACGACATAAAAACCTTTATTAGGATCATAAGCAGTAATACCAGTAATATCTGCTGGTAATAAATCGGGCGTAAATTGTATTCTCTGAAATTTTGCATTCCTTACTGTTTTAGCAATTGTCATTACTAACAAAGTTTTAGCTAATCCTGGTGCTCCTTCCAATAAAATATGACCTCTTGCCAACAAAGAAACAATGGTGGCGTTAAGAACTTCATTTTGACCCACAAATACTTTTCTTACTTCTCCTTTGAAAAGCTCTATTTTTTCATTATAAAATTCTATTTGTTGTAAAAGTTCTTCATTAGAAAGCTTTTGAGCAACCAATGCCATATAATTATATATATGTTTATACCATTAATATAGTTTAGGTGATAGTGATGCCAGAGGAACAACAAACCAGCGCAGATAATGAACAGGATATCATTCAGATATTTAGAGAATTGAAAGAAAAAATAGAGCGCATAACTCAAGAAAAAATGAATTTGGAAAAGAAACTGCATGACATTACAGAACACTTAAAAGAAGTGCAAGCAAAAGAAATAGAACTTCGCGATATGATAGCAGAGTTCGCCAATAAAGAAGCAGAACTAAACAGTCAAAGAATTTCTTTGGAAAAAAAGCTTAATGAAATAAATCAAAAACTTGAGAAGCTTACCAAAGTGCAAAAAGAATTAAAAGAAATATGGGGATGATCTTGAATGCTACACGAGTAATTACAGAAAAAGAAATTAAAAAAAGGACTATTGCAAAAGAAAAAACAAATATTAAAGAAAAAGCTCTGAAAGATTTAAAGCAGGCATATAAATCAGGTTTAATATCTAAAGAAGCATATGAAAAAGCACTTCAAAAAATTGAGAAGAAAGAAGAAGAAAAAGAAAGCTGTAAAACGCAAAAACCTTCACCTGCGCCTTCACAACAGGAATCATCACCACACCCGCAACAAACAGCTAATCAAGAACAGCAAAATAAAGAAAAAAAAGAGGAAGTTAAGCAATACAGCATTAAGAAAAAATACATTAAAGAACTAGAAGAGATGAAAAAAAATTGGATCAAAGATTTAGAATCTCTTAAAAAACTTCACGATCACGGCATAATTTCTGATGAGGAATATGAAAGAAGTAAAGCAGACATAGAAAGCAAAATTGAAAAAATAGAAAATCTCATAAAAAGAGAGCTTGAAAAGGAAGAATTAGAAGCATTAAAGCAGAGAATTGAAAAAGAGATAAAAGAAGCGTTTCAAAAAGGGATATTCAAAGAGGAAGAGGAGCAGTACAAAAAAGATTTAGAGGCATTGGAAAATCTTTATAAAAGAGGTCTCATAAGTGAAGAAGAATACTTAAAGAAAAAAGAAGAATTAAAACAAAAAATTGGGAATTATGACAAGCTCATTGAACTTATTGATGCTATATTCAATAAATACATAGAGGAGCTCTCTAAAAAAGTAGAAACCATTAAAGAAGAAACTACGCCCAAACAGCCAACAGAAGAACCAAAGCCACAAGAAGAAAAACCCCAACCCAAACAACTGAGCTTTATTCTCCGCATACTTCATAAATTGGGGTTGTATGAGATCAAAGAAACCGAGGTTCACCACAATAAATTAAAAGAAGAAATAACCAAAGCATTTAAAGAAAGCGAACCCAGATTCAAAATCAGCAATATCGCCTTAGTTATCAAAAAAGAAGTTAAAGAAAAGCTAAATATTAAAGAAGCTGTTACTTATTCAGAGCTAATTGAAAAAATAAAAGCATCTAAAGAATTTGACGAACATCTCAAATCTAAACTCATAAATTTCTTCAATAATGTCATTATCAAAGAATATTTAGAAGATGAAGATGAAAAAGACATAGAGCTTATCTATAAAGAGGCTCTGGAAATTGCAGAACTATTAGAAGGGCAACAAACATCAAATACAATCAATAGATTGGTAACTTTTTTGATATAATAAAAAAAAGATAAGGGAATAAAAGATGAAAAAAAATT